>NZ_JBLJAJ010000017.1:0-113877 GCF_047530005.1 Serratia sp. N21D137 | reverse complement strand
CGGCAGCCGAGTATGACGAGGGGGTCCTGGTCAGGAAAGTGGATGTCAGTGGAAAACTGAGCCTGAAAGGGATGGGTCTGAAAGTGGGCAAGGCCTTTATCGGTGAATATGTCGGGCTGAAGGAAAGCGAGAGAGAGGGCTACTACGAGGTATGGTGGTACAGCACGAAAGTGGGGATGATCGACCTGAGAAGTAGGTCGATCATCATGGGTAAAGGATGTTAAAAAGTGTTCACCATGTCCTTGAACACCTGTCTACCCTGTCCCCGGTCTGTACACTCCCACAGGGAGAGGGGACCGAATGTGCCACAACTTAATTACGGTATACACCCTCGATATCCCCCCTGTTACCAATTAACTTCTTTACCTGACAACTGCGCCTATCGGCTCCCTCTCCTTGGGGAGAGGGTTGGGGTGAGGGAGAGAACACATCACTCACAGAAAAATTATTAACATCAACATCATTCAAAAATTCACACGGTAATTCTATATTTCAACAAGTTAAACTGATTCCGCATGCTTAAATGTAAATTTATTGTGATATTCATTAATAAATTAACGATCGCAAATTGACCTACTATTCTTCTGAGTTACTCTGCCATGACAGTCTCTAACCATCACGCACAGGGAACGGTCATGTCAGAAAATAACTTCGATTACATCATTGTTGGCGCAGGCTCGGCGGGTTGCGTGTTGGCAGCCCAGCTCATCCGCCGTACCCAGGCCCGCATCCTGCTGCTGGAAGCCGGTGGCGACGACAATAATCTGTTTATCAAAATGCCCGCTGGGGTAGCCAAAATCATCGCCAAGAAAAGCTGGCCGTATGAAACCGAACCAGAGCCGCACGCCAATAATCGCCGCATGCAGATCGCCCAGGGCAAGGTGCTGGGCGGCAGTAGCTCGGTCAACGGTATGATCTATCTGCGCGGCCAACCGCAGGATTACGACGACTGGGCGCAACAGTATGGCTGTACCGGCTGGAGCTATCAGGACGTGCTGCCTTACTTCAAACGCGCCGAAGCCAATGAAAGCCTGGCGGATGAGTATCACGGCAACGAAGGGCTGCTGCCGGTCAGCGAGAACCGCTACCGCCATCCGCTCAGCATGGCGTTTATCCGCGCGGGCCAGGAGTTGGATCTGCCCTACCGCAACGACTTTAATGGTGAAAATCAGCATGGTGTAGGTTTCTACCAAACCACCACTCACAATGGTGAACGCGCCAGCACCTCCCGCACCTATCTGCAAGCCGTGCGCGATAACTCGCGGCTAGTGGTGAAACTCAACGCGCTGGTGCATCGCGTCACCTTCGAAAACAACGTGGCAACTGGAGTGGTCTACAGCCTGAACGGTGGCAATGAGATCGCCGCCCATGCCAGCCAGGAAGTGATCCTCAGCGCCGGGGCGGTTGGCTCACCAAAGATCCTGATGCTGTCCGGCATCGGCCCGCGCGAACATCTGGAGCAGTTAGGCATTACGCCGCTGGCCGATCTGCCGGTGGGCAAAAACTTCCACGATCACCTGCATATGTCGATTAACGTCAGCACCCGCGAACCTGTCAGCCTGTTCGGTGCCGATCGGGGATTACAGGCGTTACGCCACGGTGCAGAGTGGCTGGCGTTTCGCAGCGGCGTGTTGACCTCTAACGTACTGGAGGGGGCCGCCTTTGCAGACTCCCTGGGTAATGGCAGGCCAGACGTGCAGGTACATTTCCTGCCGATTCTGGACAGTTGGGACGACGTGCCCGGCGAACCGCTACCGGCGATCCACGGTATGTCGCTCAAGGTCGGTTATCTGCAACCCAAAGCGCGCGGCCAGGTGCAGTTACGCAGCCGTAACCCTGCCGATCCGGTCAAGCTACAGGCCAACTACCTTGGTCATCCAGACGATCTGGCAGGCAGCATTCGCGCGGTGAAATTTGGCCTGCGCTTCCTGGAAACCGCCTCTCTCAAGCCGCTGATTAAAGATCTGCTGATGCCACAACCGGCGTGGGTGAACGATGAGGCGCAGATGGAGGAGTTTGTGCGCAACTTCTGCAAGACGGTCTATCACCCAGTGGGTAGTTGCCGGATGGGGCAAAATACGGAGGACTCGGTGACCGACTTGCAGCTACGAGTGCATGGCTTTGAGCACCTGCGGGTGGTCGACTGTTCGGTGATGCCGCAGGTCACCAGCGGCAACACCAATGCCCCCACCATTATGCTGGCCGAAAAGGCAGTGGATTTGATATTAGGGGAAACGCTGTAATTCCCTCACGCCACTGGCACGCCGCTGTGGAAGCGGAACTCGGTGTCCGGAGAGCGGATCAGTTCCGCTTCCAACTGGCCAAAAAACGCCACGCGTTCGCTGATATCGCCGCCGGCAATTTGCTCTGCCAGCGTCAGGTAATCCTGATAATGGCGGGCTTCGGAACGCAGCAGCGAGACGTAAAACCGGTTCAGCTCATCGTCCAGGAACGGGGCCAGCTTGGCGAAGCGTTCACAGGAGCGGGCCTCGATATACGCGCCGCAGATCAGTTTATCGATCAGGGTAGCCGGATCGTGAGTGCGCACCTCGCGGATCATGCTTTTGGCATAGCGGCTGGCGGTGATCTTTCTATAAGGGATCTGCCGGGCCTGCATGATCTCCAGCACCTGAGAGAAATGATGCAGCTCCTCTTTGATCAGCAACACCATCTTATCGACCAGATCCTGGCCATAGGCCGAGCCATTCTTCGGCAGGATCTTCCTGGTAAACGCGCTCTGGCGGAACAGTTCTTCTGGTACTTCCTGCGCCTCGTGCACAAACGCCTCATAGGGCCTGAGCAGTGCCAGCAGGGCATCTCCACTCTCTTTGTCTGCCACATAGCGGCGGATCAGCCACATGCCGGTCTGCGCCGCTTTCAGCTCGCATACCAGGTGGTCAGTCAGCAACAGTGGCAGGTTTTCCGGGCGACGGGCCGCTTCGATCCATCCATTCGGGGTTTCGCAGTGCAGGAAGTTTAAAATCGGGGATAACAGTGATTGGTATTTCATCGGGTTCTATCAGGGGCCAGCTTGCGCCAGCCCGCAGGATTTAATTAATGACGTTTGCCGTCGTCGTCTTCATCGATAAAGTCGCCGTCTTCGTCGTCGTCGCCTTCTTCACCGTTCGGATCTTCATAGTAGGTGCCCCAACCGTCGTAATTGACACCGCATTTTTCTGCCAGCGCCACCAGTTGTTCTACCTGGCTGTCGATCAGCTCGGCATTCAGCGCAACTTCGCTGATCACGTCACAGCACATCACTATGGAGCCATCTTCCACTTCCAGCTCTTCGGCATCGGTCACTTCGTAGCCCAACTTGAAGGCTTCCACGGCGGCCTGCTCCAAAACGTCAAACTTTTCGGCAGAGAAATGGTGCTCGATGGTGTAGAGCGCATCCGGATCGCTGCCGTCTTCCAGCAGTTCTTCGATGATCAGGCGGGTCTCTTCACGTTGTTCTTCCAGCAATTCGCGGTTTGCCATGCCTCTATCCTCAATAAAATGGGCTTCGTTACTTCTATTTTCACACACCGCTGTCACCGCTGCCACGATAAACGTGAAAGATTTCTGCCTTGGGGTTGAAATTGAATATTCATACATATAAAGTGAATTTAAATTCAATCAAAACGATAGGGATTTACGGAGATGAGCCAGATGAACCCGTTCTACAGTCGTCACTTTTTGAGATTAATGGATTTTACCCCCAGTGAGATCCAGTCCTTGTTGCAGTTGGCCGCCAATTTGAAGCAGGCCAAGAAGCAAGGTCAGGAAACCCGCCATCTGCAAGGCAAGAACATTGCGCTCATCTTCGAAAAAGACTCCACCCGTACCCGATGCTCTTTCGAAGTTGCCGCATTCGATCAGGGCGCTCAGGTGACCTACCTTGGCCCAAGCGGCAGCCAGATCGGCCATAAAGAGTCGATGAAAGACACCGCCCGCGTGCTGGGCCGGATGTACGACGGTATTCAATATCGCGGTTTTGGCCAGTGCCTGGTGGAAACCTTGGCAGAACATGCTGGTGTGCCAGTGTGGAATGGTCTGACCAACGAGTTCCATCCCACCCAACTGCTGGCAGATTTGCTCACCGTGCGTGAACACCTGCCGGGGAAAGCGTTGAGCGAGGTGAAATTCGCTTACATTGGCGATGCACGTAACAATATGGGCAATACCCTGTTGGAAGCCGCCGCGCTAGTGGGCATGGATCTGCGGTTGGTCGCGCCGAGGGCCTGTTGGCCGCAGGCCGAGCTGGTTGCTGAATGCCAGGCGCTGGCACAGCAGACCGGCGGTAAAATCACCCTGACGGAAGATATTGCCGAAGGCGTGCAAGGTGCCGATTTCCTGTATACCGACGTTTGGGTTTCCATGGGGGAAGCCAAAGAAGCCTGGCAGGAGCGGATTGCCCTGCTCAGGCCGTATCAGGTGAATATGGCGATGGTGAAACTGACCGGTAATCCACAGGTGAAGTTCCTGCACTGCTTGCCAGCATTCCATGACGATCAAACCACGTTGGGTAAACAGATGGCCGAGCAGTATGGCATGCACGGCGGTATGGAAGTGACCAACGAGGTGTTCGAGTCGGAGCACAGCATCGTATTCGATCAGGCAGAGAACCGCCTGCACACCATTAAGGCCGTGATGGTCGCCACGCTGAGCAAAACCCTGTAAATCGTCCTCTCCAAAAACCCTTCTTAGTGAAGGGTTTTTTCTGGTTAATCCCCCCTTCTGCCTCTATAGTCTTTTTCGTTATTGTTAATAACTTATTGGCCTTTGCCTGTTTTTTACCAACGTTCTACCGTGGCATTCTGGCGGCGGAAATGCCGTAAAAAACTAATGAGAACAACCTCTTCTCCGTTCTGGTTTACCGGTACATTCAAGGGAAAACGTCTATGAAAGCCAAAGTCTTGCCGCTGTTTATTCTTGCCGCCCTCTCCACCACTACACTAGCCGCCACGCCGCCGAATACGCTGGTGGTGGTGCAGTCACTGGATGATATCGTCAGCCTGGATCCGGCGGAGGCCAATGAGCTTTCCAGCATCCAGACAGTTCCCAGCCTCTATCAACGCCTGGTGCAGGCCGATCGTGATAATCCGGCCAAGGTGATCCCGGTGCTGGCTGAAAGCTGGCAGGATGATGCCGCCGCCAAGACCCTGACGATCAAGCTACGCCCACAGGCAGCGTTTTCCTCCGGTAACCCGCTGATCGCCGACGACGTGATTTTCTCTTATACCCGCGCAGTGAAGATGAACAAGTCACCAGCATTTATCCTCAACGTGCTCGGCTGGCAGCCAGACAATATCGAAAAGCAGCTGAAGAAGATCGACGACCATACCGTACAACTGAGCTGGACGGCAGACGTCAGCCCGGCGGTGGCCCTGAATATCCTCTCGACGCCGATCGCCTCAATCGTCGACAGCAAAGCCGTGCAGCCTAACGTGAAAGGTGACGATTTCGGCAACGCCTGGTTGAAGATGCACTCTGCGGGCAGCGGCCCGTTCAAGATGCGGGTTTACCAGCCGCACCAGGCGATCGTGCTGGATGCCAACCCAACTTCACCGGGCGATAAGCCACTGCTAAGCAACATCATTATCAAAAACGTGCCAGACCCAAGCGCGCGCCGCCTGCTGATCCAGCAAGGGGATGCCGACGTGGCCCGTGAACTCGGCCCGGATCAAACCGCTGCGCTGAAAAGCCAGGCGGGTGTGAAGGTGTTGGAAATCCCTTCCGCCGAGCAGAACTATCTGGTGTTCAACACCGGAAATACCGCCAACCCGCTGCTGAAAAATCCGGCCTTCTGGGAAGCAGCCCGCTATCTGGTAGATTATCAGGGCATCACCAAGGATCTGCTGAAAGGACAATACTTCGTCCATCAAAGCTTCCTGCCGGTCGGCCTACCGGGAGCGCTGGAAGATAACCCGTTCAGCTTCGATCCGGCCAAGGCCAAGGCAATTTTGGAAAAAGCTGGCATCACCAACGCCAGCCTGACGCTGGACGTGGAAAACAAACCGCCGTTCATCACCATCGCCCAGTCGCTACAGGCCAGCTTTGCCCAGGGTGGCGTGAAGCTCGATCTGTTGCCAGCAGCCGGTAGCCAGGTCTATGCCCGCGTACGCGCCAAGCAGCATCAGGCAGCGATCCGCCTGTGGATCCCGGATTACTTCGATGCGCACTCCAACGCCAGCGCCTTCGCCTATAACGATGGCAAAAGCAGCACGGTGGCCGGGCTGAACAGCTGGCAGATCCCTGAGTTGAGCAAACAAACGCTGGCAGCCGTCGCAGAAGCCGAGCCGGCCAAACGCACCGCGCTGTATACCGCCATGCAGCAGGAATTGCAGCGTAGCTCGCCGTATGTGTTTATCGATCAGGCCAAAACGCAGGTGGTGCTGCGCGATAACGTCAAAGGCTATCAACAGGGCCTGAATGCGGATATGGTCTATTACGATCGCGTTAGCAAATAATCAGGATTGCCATGTCGGTAGCAATAAAATCCACGCTGGGAAGCAATGCCCGGCGTCGTCTTTGGGGATTGGCGCAGGGGCTGCTCACGCTGGCGCTGACCCTGTTCGGCCTGTTGTTGATCACCTTCTTACTGTCTGCGCTGTCGCCAGTAGATCGCGTGTTGCAGATCGTCGGCGATCACGCCAGCGCTGCCACCTATGAGCAGGTAAAACAGCAGCTCGGTCTGGATCGCTCTTTGCCGGTGCAGTTCTGGCACTATCTGGAGCGGCTGGCCCATGGCGATCTCGGCACCGCCAGCGCCACCGGCCAGCCAGTGTTGCTGGATTTGCTGCATGCCTTCCCGGCCACGCTGGAACTGGCCACACTCTCGTTGGTGATTGGTGCCCCGCTCGGCGTGCTGGCTGGCATCTTGTGTGCGCGTTTTGCCGGCAGCAAGCTGGATATCGGCGTGCGCTTTATTACCCTGCTCGGCAACTCGGTACCCATCTTCTGGCTGGGGCTGCTGATGCTGTTGCTGTTCTACGCCAAGCTACAGTGGAGCGCCGGACCGGGGCGGTTGGACGATATCTACCAATACACCGTGGAGGCCAAAACCGGATTCGCGCTGATTGATACCTGGCTTTCCGGCGATGCGGGGGCCGTGAGCAATGCGTTGGCACATCTGGTGCTGCCGGTCTGCCTGCTGGCCTATTATTCGTTGGCCAGCATTACCCGCCTGACCCGTTCCGCCTGCCTGAGCGAACTGAATAAAGAGTACATCACCCTGGCACGCGCCAAAGGGGCCAGCGAGATGCGCATCATGTTCCGCCACGTGCTGCCCAACATCAGCGGCACCCTGCTGACAGTGATCGCTCTTGCCTATACCAGCATGCTGGAGGGCGCGGTTCTGACCGAAACCGTGTTCTCCTGGCCGGGCATTGGCCGCTATCTGACCACCGCGCTGTTTGCCGGGGACACCACCGCCATCATGGGTGGTACGCTGCTGATCGGCCTGTGCTTTGTGATTATCAACAATTTCACTGACCTGCTGGTGCGCTTGCTCGATCCGAGGGCGCGCCAATGACTATGACGCTACTTAAACGTTCGCCTTCCGCCACCTGCGGAGCCACCATTCTGCTGGTACTGGTGCTGATAGCGCTGTTCGCGCCTTGGTTGGCACCGGTCGATCCCAACTGGCAAAACGCCGCCAACCGCCTATTACCACCGGGAGCGGGCCATTGGCTCGGCACCGACAGCTATGGCCGCGACGTCCTTTCCCGCCTGATCTACGGCACCCGACCAACCCTTGGGCTAGTGCTGTTGGTCACGGCCATCACCCTGCCGCTCGGCCTGCTGATTGGCGTGCTATCCGGCTATTACGGCGGCTGGCTGGAGCGCGTGCTGATGCGTTTTACCGACGTGGTGATGTCGATGCCACGACTGATCCTGGCCTTTGCCTTTGTGGCGATGCTCGGTCCTGGGCTGGTCAACGGTGCGTTGGCGTTGGCGCTCACCACCTGGCCCGCCTATGCTCGCCAAGCCAGAGCCGAGATCCAACTGCTGCGTAAAAGCGACTACCTGGCCGCTGCCGAGATGATGGGCATTCAGGGGTCACGCCTGCTGTGGGGCCATATTCTGCCCATGTGCCTGCCCTCTGCCGTCGTTCGCCTGGCTTTGGATCTGGCGGGGATTATTCTGGCCGCTGCCGGTCTGGGATTCCTGGGGCTGGGTGCACGACCGCCGATGGCGGAATGGGGATCGATGGTAGCCGACGGGATGCAAGTGATCTTCGATCAGTGGTGGATCGCCGCGATCCCTGGCGGTGCGATCCTGATCAGCAGCCTGGCGTTTAACCTGCTGGGCGACGGCCTGCGCGACTTACTGGATCCGCATCATGACTGAACCACTGCTGACAGCACAGAACCTGAGTATCGAATTTAACGGCCACAAGGTAGTGGATAGCCTTTCTTTCAGCATTGGCCGGGAGAAAGTGGCGCTGGTGGGGGAATCCGGCTCAGGCAAATCCATGACCGCCCGTGCCCTGATGGGGCTGGTGCGTAAGCCTGGCATCGTCACCGCCGATAAGCTGCACTATCGTGAGACCGATTTATTGAAGCTTCAGCCACGCCAATGGAACGAGGTACGCGGCGCCAAAATCGCCATGGTGCTGCAAGATCCACGCTACGCATTGAATCCGGTACGCAGCATTGGTAAGCAGATCGAAGAATCCCTGGTGCTGCATAACGCACTAACCCGGGCCGATCGCCATGAGCGGGTGCTGAACTCACTGGCCGCCGTCGGCTTGCCGGAGAGTCTCTATCACAGCTACCCCGGCCAGCTTTCCGGCGGCATGGGGCAACGTGCCATGTTGGCGATTGCGCTGGTCAACGATCCGCAACTGCTGATTGCCGATGAGCCAACCTCGGCGCTGGATGCCAGATTGCGTAATCAGATCCTCGATCTGATCGTCGAACAAACCACGCGGCGTAACATGGGGCTGTTGCTGATCAGCCACGATCTGCCGCTGGTGGCCGAGCGCTGCGACCGGGTATTGGTGATGTATCAGGGCAAGCTGGTGGATCAGGGGATCGCGGCCAACCTGCCACTAGCCACTCATCCTTACACTCGCACGCTGTGGGCCTGCCGCCCCAATGCCAGCACCTACGGCCAGGATCTGCTGGTGCTGGATCGCAGCATCGATTTTACCCGGAGTGAACATGGCGCTGATTGAAATTGAAAATTTGCAGGTCAGCTTCCCACAGGGCAACGGCCATAAGATCGCTGTGGAGTCGGTCAGCTTTGGCGTTGAGGCGGGGGAAACCTTCAGCCTGATTGGGGCTTCAGGCTGCGGCAAATCTACCGTGCTGCGCGTGCTGGCCGGTTTGCAACGTGAATGGCGCGGAGAAGTTCGCTTGCTCGGCCAGCCTCTGCAACCACAGCAACGGTTCACCGGCCAATTACGCCGCGACGTGCAGATGGTGTTTCAAGATCCCTACGCTTCGTTACATCCGCAGCATCAGATTGCCCGTACGCTGGGTGAACCGTTGAAGATCCACGGTGAAAAACACATTACGGCGCGGATCGACGAAGCCTTGCGGCAGGTAGGGCTGAGCGAGGCCACGGCACAGCGTTATCCCCACCAGCTTTCCGGTGGCCAGCGCCAGCGCGTTGCTATCGCCCGTGCCTTGCTGCTGCGGCCTAAGCTTCTGCTGTTGGATGAGCCCACCTCGGCGCTGGATATGTCAGTACAGGCTGAGATCCTCAACCTGCTCAACCATCTCAAACGCGAGCATGGCATGACCTATCTGCTGGTCAGTCACGACGGCGACGTGATAGCCCATATGTCCGAACGCGCCGCCCTGATGGAAAACGGCCACATCGTGCAGCATTACGACCGGGCTGCCTTACAGGCCGGTGAGCATATGCATGATTAAGCGCTAGCGGCAGCATGGCCAAACAACCAGACACCAAGTTCTACTCGCAGCGGTAATCATCAAGCCAATCGATTGCGAAATCGCAAAAAGTGGTGTTTTTACCCTTGCAGAGAAAAAAAGCGCGAGTATAATGCGCGACAATTTGCCAGGAGAAAGCATGAAAAACGAGCTTTGTTTTGTTCGCCACACTCGACAAGACCGCCAGCCAATCGGCGGGCAACTGCCGTTATTTCCCCTGTTGCATGAACCATCATTTAAAGCCCCTCGTTGAGGGGCTTTTTTTTGTCCAAAGCATTGCTATTACATTGAAAAGCCCCGCGCCAAGGGCAAGAGTCGAGGAGAGTGAACATGGCCAATCCGCTGTATCGCAAGAACATCATCTCTATTAACGATCTCAGCCGTGAAGATCTGGAGCTGGTGCTCAGCACCGCCGCCAGCCTGAAAGCTAACCCGCAGCCGGAGCTGCTCAAACACCTGGTGATCGCCAGTTGCTTCTTTGAAGCGTCTACGCGTACCCGCCTGTCGTTTGAGACCGCCATCCAGCGCCTGGGGGCTTCGGTGGTCGGCTTCTCCGACAGCAGCAACACCTCCCTCGGCAAAAAGGGCGAAACGCTGGCCGATACCATCTCGGTGATCAGCACCTACGTTGATGCCATTGTGATGCGTCATCCGCAGGAAGGCGCTTCCCGTCTGGCCGCTGAATTCTCTGGCGGTATCCCGGTGTTGAATGCCGGTGACGGCTCGAACCAGCACCCAACCCAAACGCTGCTGGATCTGTTCACCATCCAGGAAACCCAGGGCCGCCTGAGCAATATCAATATCGCCATGGTCGGCGACCTGAAATATGGCCGCACCGTGCATTCACTCACCCAGGCGCTGGCAAAATATGAAGGGAACCACTTCTTCTTCATCGCACCAGATGCCCTGGCAATGCCGAGCTATATCCTGAAGATGCTGGACGAAAAAGGCATCTCCTACAGCCGCCACAACAGCATTGAGGAAGTGGTGCCGGAACTGGATATTCTGTATATGACCCGCGTGCAGAAAGAGCGTCTGGACCCGTCCGAATACGCCAACGTGAAGGCGCAGTTCATCCTGCGTGCGTCTGACTTGGCCGGAGCCCGGGACAACATGAAGGTGCTGCATCCGCTGCCGCGCATCGACGAGATTGCCATTGAGGTGGACAAGACACCGTATGCCCACTATTTCCAACAGGCAGGCAACGGTATTTACGCCCGTCAGGCGCTGTTGGCACTGGTTTTAAACGCAGAATTGGCTCTTTAAGGGGGAACCGTCATGACTCACGATAACAAACTCCAGGTTGAAGCGATCAAGTGCGGCACGGTAATCGACCATATTCCGGCGCAAATCGGCTTTAAGCTGCTCTCGCTGTTCAAACTGACCGCCACCGATCAGCGCATCACCATCGGCCTGAACCTGCCCTCCAAAGCGCTGGGCCGCAAGGATTTGATCAAGATCGAGAACACCTTCCTGACCGAGCAGCAGGCCAACCAGCTGGCGATGTACGCGCCCAAGGCCACGGTCAACCGTATCGATAACTATGAAGTGGTGCGCAAGCTGACGCTCAGCCTGCCGGATCATATCGACGGCGTACTGACCTGCCCGAACAGCAACTGCATCAGCCGTAGCGAGCCGGTGGCCTCCAGTTTCAGCGTCAAATCCCATGCTGGGGAAGTGCACCTGAAGTGCCGTTACTGCGAGAAAGAGTTCGATCATCAGGTGGTGTTACAGACGGACTAAAATTGGGGGGTGGCGCTGTCAATCTGGCGGGCACCCTTTATAATGGTGCGTCGTAGGGGCGCTGCATGCTGCGTCCATGTGAGTTTACGGCGGGCCGACTCGCCGTTTGAACAACAACAGGATATCAGGAGAAAAAATGTCACGTAATATCAGCACTGAACTCGCGCCAGCCGCCATTGGTCCTTACGTGCAGGGCGTTGACCTGGGCAGCATGATCATCACCTCCGGCCAGATCCCGGTCGATCCGAAAACCGGTGCCGTACCCGATGACGTTGCCGCTCAGGCGCGCCAGTCATTGGCCAACGTGAAGGCGATCGTGGAAGCCGCAGGCCTGAAAGTGGGCGACATCGTTAAAACTACCGTTTTCGTCAAAGACCTCAACGACTTCGCTACCGTTAACGCGGCCTATGAAGCGTTCTTCACCGAGCACAACGCCTCGTTCCCAGCGCGTTCTTGCGTTGAAGTGGCACGTTTGCCAAAAGACGTGAAAATCGAGATCGAAGCCATCGCCGTTCGCCGTTAATCGGCAACCCGGTGCGATCGAATGCGGCCAGCCTTTGCTGGCCGTTTTATTTCGCGGTTACTGACTCGCCATAATATCCCGGCTAGCGCATTCAGGATCGGCCTGCGCGGAAACGGCCTCCATCATAAAACCGCCGACAATCGGCTGAATAATAAAATAGGCCTGTTGCTCCGCAACCGCAGGTTTTAAGCGGGATGCATCGCGTGCGCTAAACAGCATTTCGACCTGATAACGCTCCGGCTTACCCTTGCATAACCGTACAGCTCCGTAGTTGCCATAGCGGTTTTTCAACAACTGGTGCTGATCTGCCAATGCGCTGGCGGCCTGTGGCATACTCCAGCGGTTCGCCGTCTCGTCGTCAACCTGTAGCCATTCATCCACAAAATCGCGCCCGTTCATAGCCGCTGGTTGAATCCGCTCTACCCGCTCGCCATTGATGCGATAGCGGAAGATTCCTTGGCGCGTCATCACGTCCGAATCCAACATGCCTACCTCTGCCCGCACTTCAAATCCTTGCGGAGTAGTTTTAACACGTAGGGCCGGCGTGTCGTCGTCCGTAAAACGGACATAATCTTCCTGGGTGTGGAATAACGTGCGCTGTTCCGCATTCTGCGTTGCCAATTCAATCAAGTTGAGCTGAAACACGCTCCACCGAGACGTGCACCAGGGCGTACCCTGTGCCACTACCATTCTGGGCGTTGTGGCTGGCTGTGGAGAAGGGATCAGGTGGTAGGTAAAGTTGTCGCCAAAGGCACCCGAAATCTTATGATAGTCATCGCTTTGCCAGCGCAGAATGCGGCTCCATTTCCCCTCGCGCCGCTGATAGGCCAGCAGCACGTTGTCGTCGCCGCACGGAATTGCGAAACCACTGCGGATCAGCACAATATCGGGGAATTCAGGCTGGCGGGTGACTTCAAAACCTGGCTCTGAGCCATAGAAGTTCGATTCCGGCACTTGTACTGGCAAAGCGACCATGGGCAACAGCGCTTGCTGAAGTGAGGCGTCATCGCTGTCTATGGGGCTGCAACTGAGATGGCCATCGATCCCCTTCACCAGGGCATCCTTGTACTTATGGAGTTGTTCGCGGGCAATGGCGGAAACGGCAGTATCACCGCCCTCTTCCCCATCTTCCTTGACGGCCTGTAGCTCTGTCAGTGCACTTCTGGTGTATTGGTTGAGGCGTTCAAGCGATTGCGGTGTGCAATCGGCCTGCGCCAGTACGCTGGCGGCTAACCCGAGGCACAGCAGCACGATTTTCTGCAACATGACGGATCCTTGTCATTGAAGCCATATTGATGATAGGTGAAGCTACCCTACACCTGGGGCTTTCCTCTCTCAATAGAAATTCCTGGCCAGTTTAAATGCCGCTAATCGGTGTGGGAAAGATGATTGAAATGTTCTGGTTTGGCCATGGTGAATTCTCCCTCACCCCAACCCACTCCCCAAGGAGAGGGAGCCAGTTCAGTGCTGTTATCAGGTGCGGGAGTTAGTCTGTGACATGTAAACCGATCATAGTCAATCTGTGGCATGTGCAGTCCCCTCTGCATTTCCCCAAGGAGAGGGAGCTGATAGCCTCTGCTCTTTTGGAAGTAAAGAGGTAATACCGCCCAGCAGAGCCAAGGTAAGTGACTACAATTTCAAACACACTCGGTCGGTCCCCTCTCCCTGTGGGAGAGGGTTAGGGTGAGGGGTCACTTCAGACGCGCAAAGCCCGCTTCCAGATCGGCGATCAGGTCGTCAATATTCTCAAAACCAATATGAACACGCACTAATGTGCCGCTAAAGTCCACCTTGGCTGCCGGGCGGATCTCGTTCAATTCTTCCGGCTGGTTGGCCAGGATCAGCGATTCAAACCCGCCCCACGAATAGGCCATGCTGAAATGCTCAAAATGGTCCAGATAGTGGGCAAGCTGCTCATTGGTCAGCCGTCCTTTCAGCACAAAAGAGAATAACCCGCAGCTACCGCTGAAATCCCGCTGGAAGAATTCATGCCCTTTACAAGAAAGCAGCGCCGGATGGTTGACCCGCTCCACCTCCGGCCGTGCCGCCAACCATTCGGCAATGGCGATACTGCTGATCTCATGTTGCTTGAGGCGGACACCCAGCGTTCTCAGGCCACGGCTACCGTTATAGGCGGTATCCGCGTCGGCCATTTGCCCCATCAGGTAGGAGTTTTCACGCAGTTGGTCCCAGCAACGAGCGTTCGACACGGCGGTACCCAGCATCGCGTCGGAATGGCCAATGATGTATTTGGTTCCGGCCTGAATAGAGATATCCACGCCAAAATCCAGCGCCTTGAACAGAATGCCCGCCGCCCAGGTGTTATCAATCATGATGACGATATCTGGGTTAACCGCCCGGGCCGCCTTCACCATCGCCGGTACGTCCTGGACTTCCATGGTGATAGAGCTTGGGGATTCAAGGAACAGCACTTTGGTATTGGGCTGGATCAGCTCGGCAATCCCGGCACCGATCAGCGGGTCATAATAGGTGGTTGCCACGCCCAGCTTGCTCAGGATCTTGTTGCAGAAATCCTGCGTCGGCTCATAGGCGGCTCCGGTCATCAGGATATGGTCGCCACTGGCAACAAACGCCAGGATAGCATTAGTGACAGCCGCCGCCCCACAAGGGTAAAGCGAGCAGCCTACCCCGCCTTCCAGCTCGGCCATCGCGTCCTGGAATGAGAAATGCGTCAGGGTGCCGCGACGCCCGTAGAATAGCTCACCTTTAGCACGGTTGGCGGTGGCAAACTTTTTGGCCTTCACCGTATCAAAGGTTAAGGAAGAGGCGCGTTGGATCACCGGGTTGACCGATCCTTGGGTGAATCGAGGCTTACGGCCAGCGGTGACCAGGGCGGTTTCTATTTTTTTAGCTGTCATAATCTGCCTGCTATTTATCGTCAATCAATAAAGTAGAGCGATATCCTTCACCTTTCAAGCTGAAGCTTGATAACGATAAAGCTCTCACCAAGGAAAGCAACGGGGACGGCAATAGCGGCCATCCCCTGTCAGGATTATTGCACCTTTACGGCGCGCAACAGCGTTTCCAGCGGGTACACCGCCGCAATCACCACTTCATCCCGGATCTGTGCTGCCGCACCCAACTGTTGCTGAGCCTGTTCCGCCTCGTCTTTACTCAAAGGCTTCCCTTGCTGATAGCGTTCCAACAGCATCAAGCCCAGATCGGCCAACGCGCTGACATCCTGTACCACCGGTGCCAAATCCTTCATCACCACGTTACCGGCTATCACCTGCTTCACCGGTGCACCGTTACGTTGCCAGCGTTGCAGACGTTCACGGATCGCCTCCGCCGCTGCCCGATGGTTCTTGTCTTTGAGCAACAACGCCACCTGCTGATCGAGATCGCGTACCGCCGCACTTTCCGGTGGGATGGCATCGGCAAAGCGGTTCAGCGGCTCAAATTGATGGTAATTACCTGCCTTGAACTTCAGGTGCTGACGGGTGTAATACTGCCCCGGCTCCACCGCTTCGGCCAAGACCTGCAATGGGGTGATATCGACGCTGTTAGCTAAGCGGGTAAACTCACGCGCCGTTTCAGCGTGCTGTTGCAGGCCAACAGACACCACCGACCAGGCATCTATCGCCGCCAGGCGTTGGTACATATTGTCCTCATTGGTCACATCCTTGACCGACCACATACGTTCCGCTACGGCAAAGGTTCTTGGCCACAGCTTGAGATCGAGCACCGGTGCGCGGATGTTTTCCGCCCAGAAGGCGGCTTCGCCCCCCAGAATATTGGCCTGATGCTGCTCATCCGGCACCACCGGCATCACGCCCGCCGGGATCGTCGTCAATTTACTGCCGCTGGTTGGGTAGCGCACGTTGCCCACCAGCGTGTAACCGCTCAATTGGTCCTGCTGCAAAGTAAATACCGGACGCGTGTCACCCATCCAGGTATCAATGCGGAAGGTCACCTGTTCTGGCGTACGCCAATCGATATCCCGTACAGCACGGCGCGATTTGTCTTTGAAATCGATAAAGCCACGCCATCCCTGCTTGCCTTCGATCAGCGTGAAGGTGCCTTCCACCGGGCTCCCCTTGAAACGCGGCATGCTGAACTGCCAGCTCTGCGCCTGCTCCCCCGCCTGCACGTTGGTATCTACCCCCAGCGGCTGCGGCAAAATTTCATTGCGATAGTGGTAGGCGGTGCTGTGCGGCTGATCGAGATAGAAACCGGTGGAGAGAATGCCTTGATAGCCATCCTGGGCGCTGGCCCCTAGCGAATCTGGCCCACGCCAGGATTGGATCACGATGGTGCGCGGCAAGGTCGGATGGTAAATCTCATCCCAACCCACCATGCGGCGCTGATGCTTTTCGAGGATCTTTTCCAGCTTCTGGTTGAAGAAAGCCTGCAGCGCATGGGCATCCGCCAGCTGGTTCTGCTGCATAAACGCCTGGATGGTTTTGGACTCTTTCCACTGGGTGGCATCCACCTCATCCCCACCGATATGCAAGTAAGGATCGGGGAAGATCGCCACCAATTCGCCGATGATGCTGTCGACAAACTGATAAACCTGGTCGTTCGAAGGATCGAGCGTGGGCTTGTGGACACCCCAGTGGCGTTCCATCTGATACGGCCCCGGCGCGCTGAGCAGCTCTGGGTAGGCAACGGCAATGGTAGAAGCATGACCCGGAAGATCGATTTCTGGCACCACCCGGATACCCCGTGCCGTGGCGTAGGCGACTACCTGCTGCATCTGTTCACGGGTGTAGAAATGGCCGTCACTGGCTAGTTGCTGTAGCTTTGGATAGTGCTCGGAAGCAAAGCGCCAGCCCTGATCGTCGGTTAGATGCCAGTGGAATACGTTGAGTTTAGCGGCCGCCATGCCATCAAGCTGGCGCAGAATATCCTCGACCGGCAGGAAATGGCGCGCCGAATCCAGCAGCACGCCGCGCCAAGGGAAACGCGGGACGTCGGTAATAAACACCTGCGGCATGAAAGTGTTTTCACCGTCGGTCTGCACCAGTTGCAGCAGCGTTTCCATGCCGCGTAGCGCACCGAAGCGAGTGTTGGCCGTCAGCGTCGCGCCCTGCGATGTCACCTTGAGCTGGTAGCTCTCATCGCTATCCGGTAACGGCTGGGCTGCAACCTGGTGTTTGATGATGATGTTGATCGTTGCCGCCTGGTTTTTCTCGCCCTGTGGGGCCAACGTCCAACCGGTTTGCCGTTCAAGGCGATCGCGCCAGCGAGCCTGCGCTTCGCTCAAGTCATCGCCCTGAACGTTGAACGATAAGCGGTAATCCAGCACCAGCTTGCCTTGCGGCTGAGCTAACTCAACCTGCTGCGGCCAGGGCATCAGCGGCAGATCGCCAGCCGGTTTAGCCAGCGCATTAAGGGAAAATAACAGCGAAGAAGCCAGTAGCGTATAACTGAAGGGTTTGTGCATCGGAAATTCCTCAGAGGAAAAATCAATCTAGCCAAGGAAGTAGATAAAGACCGAGCCGGAGGGAGATGTCCAACCGCAGGGGCAAAACGGTGCGATGGATCACAAATTGATTTGGTGGTGAGGAGATTTCCCTCCTCACCTCACCACCAGCAAAATTACTGCCAGCCATACCGGCGGACAAACCAGCCTTTCACGCACTGGGTCAGCACCATGTAACCCGCCAGGATCAGCACCAGCCAAGGGAAATAGCTCAGCGGCAACGCCTGCAGCTGCAGGAAGCCCGCCAGCGGCGAGAAGGTCAGGCCGATACCGACGGCGATCACCGCCAACGTCATCACGCACAGCGGCCAGGATGGGCGGCTCTGGATAAACGGAATTTTGCGCGTACGGATCATATGGACGATCAGCGTCTGCGACAGCAGTCCTTCCACAAACCAGCCGGACTGGAACAGCGTCTGCATTTCCGGCGTATTGGCCTGGAACACGTACCACATCAGGGCAAAGGTCAGTACGTCAAAGATCGAGCTGATCGGCCCAAAGAACACCATAAAGCGCCCCAGATCGCCAGAGTTCCAACGCTGTGGCTTGGTGATCTGATCGTCATCGACGTTATCGAACGGGATGGCAATCTGCGAAATATCGTACAGCAGGTTCTGGATCAACAGATGCAGCGGCAACATCGGCAGGAAGGGTAAAAAGGCGCTGGCGATCAGCACGCTGAAGACGTTACCGAAGTTGGAGCTGGCCGTCATCTTGATGTATTTCAGCATGTTGGCAAAGGTGCGACGGCCTTCGATCACCCCCTGCTCCAGCACCATCAGGCTTTTTTCCAACAGGATGATATCCGCCGCTTCCTTGGCGATATCCACCGCAGAATCTACCGAAATACCGATATCCGCTGCACGCAGTGCCGGGGCATCGTTGATACCGTCACCCATAAAGCCCACCACGTGGCCCTGCTTACGCAGCAGTTGGACGATGCGCTCTTTGTGCAGCGGCGTCAGCTTGGCAAACACCGTGGTACGCGCCGCCGCGGCGACCAGCGTGGCGTCATCCATCAGTTCGATCTCGCTGCCACGCAGGATATGCTCCGCATCCAGCCCCACGTCCTTACACACCTTGGCGGCGACCAGTTCGTTGTCGCCGGTGAGGATTTTGACGGTTACACCATTCTTTTTCAGCGCAGCCAACGCCGGTGCGGTGCTCTCCTTCGGCGGATCGAGGAAGGCGATATAGCCTTCGAGGATCAGATCCGATTCATCCGCCACGCCATACTCATGATCCGTCGCTGGCAGGATCTTGTTGGCCACCGCCACCACGCGCAGCCCTTGCTGGTTCAGCTCGTCGGTAACACGGCGGATGCGCGCCAGCAGCGCTTCACTGAGCGGGATCACTTCATCTCCCTGCCGCACGTGGCTACAGATCGACAGCATCTCTTCCAGTGCGCCCTTACAGATTAGCTCGTGGTATTGCGCCTCTTTGGCAACGACTACCGACATGCGGCGACGTTCGAAATCGAACGGGATCTCGTCCACTTTGCGGTAATGCTGCAACGCGTCCGGCTGCTGGCTTTCGTCGGCACAGGTCAGCACCGCCACATCCAGCAGGTTTTTCAGCCCGGTCTGGTAGAAGCTATTCAGCCAGGCGTAGCGCAGCACCCGCTCGCTGTTAGCTCCAAACACGTCGGTATGGCGCTCCAGCACAATTTTGTCCTGGGTCAGCGTGCCGGTTTTATCGGTGCACAGAATATCCATCGCGCCAAAGTTCTGGATCGCGTCCAGACGTTTGACGATCACCTTCTGACGCGACAGCTTGACCGCCCCTTTCGCCAGAGTAGAGGTGACGATCATCGGCAGCATTTCCGGCGTCAGCCCCACGGCCACCGAGAGCGCAAACAGCGCCGCTTCCCACCAGTCGCCTTTGGTAAAGCCGTTAATCAGCAGCACGATCGGCGTCATCACCAGCATGAAGCGGATCAACAGCCAGCTTACTTTGCTGATACCGGCCTGGAAGGCGTTGGGCTGCTCATCCTGGCTGGTCACCCGCTGTGCCAACTGGCCGAAGTAGGTTTCGCTGCCGGTGCCGATCACCATGGCCAGCGCGGTACCGCTGACGACGTTGGTGCCCATGAAGCACAGGTTTTGGCACTCCAACGGATCGCTCACCTGGCTACGTGGATCTGCCACTTTTTCTACCGGCAGTGACTCACCGGTCAACGCTGCCTGGCTGATAAACAGATCCTTGGCAGACAACAACCGCAGATCCGCCGGGATCATATCCCCAGCCGATAGCTTGATGATATCGCCCGGCACCAACTGTGAGATCGGCAGTTCGCTATGCTCGCTTTTACCGGTATGCGCATCGCTGCGGTACACCGTTGCGGTGTTGCTGACCATAGCCTTCAGCGCGTCCGCCGCCTTGTTGGAGCGGGCTTCCTGGATAAAATGCAGTAACGTGGAGATCAGCACCATCAGCCCAATCACCAGCGCGGCAATCAGATCTTCGGTGGCGTAGGAAATCAGCCCCAGTACGGTCAGCAGCAGATTGAACGGGTTGCTGTAGCAGTGCCACAAATGCTTCCACCAACTTTCAGCAAGCTGGTTTTCGATGGTGTTGCTACCAAACTGGCCGCGGGCGGTTTCTGCTTCCTGCTCGGTGATGCCTTCCGGGTGGCTGTTGAAACGCTCATACAGTTGCATCGCGCTGGCGGCGGCACATTCCAGACGTTGTTGCGCCAAACCGGCAGGCAACTCTTGCGCCGATCCACTGACGCTTTCCAACAGTGCATCACGCCGCACCAGACGGCGTGGCAAATTGCGGCTGAGCAGACCCAGCAGCCGACGGGGGATTTGTTTTAATTTCATCGTTCGCACCTCATTGCCCAGCGCCTCACGGCAGTGGGTGAACGGCGGATCGGCTCGCTGGCTTGATTTTCGGACGCGCCAAAAATCCTCCGCCGGAGCAGATCACTGATTTTCAATCACAACAGAGGCGAACTATCGAACAAGTGCCGCTGCTTACCTAAACCGGTAAAACAGCAACGCAGAGCGGAGAGGTTTTACCGGGGAACCGAATGAGTAGTGTCGGGGCTCGGATCAGGATCCATTCAGGGATTTACCTCAGGTCAAAGAAAAAGTGGGAACGGCAAAGGCGGCCATTCCGTTTTGCAACACTATGGGCTGCGCACCAAGATCCGCGCGTTAAAATGCGCTATGGTAGCGAGCATAAGTGGGATGTTGTAAGTTTAAGCCTCATAACCTAAACGATAAGTAAACCATGCAAAACCGGCTGACAATCAAGGATATCGCCCGCCTGAGCGGGGTAGGCAAGTCTACCGTCTCACGCGTGATGAATAACGAAGGCAGCGTAAGCCCGCAAACCCGTGAACGGGTGGAGGCGGTGATCCGCAGCCAGGGGTTTACCCCATCAAAATCGGCGCGAGCCATGCGCGGCCAGAGCGACAAAGTGGTCGCCATTATCGTTTCCCGTCTGGATTCCCCTTCGGAAAATCAGGCCGTGCGCACCATGCTGCCGCTGCTGTATCAGCAGGGCTTCGATCCGATCGTGATGGAAAGCCAGTTTGAAACCCGGCTGGTAGAGGAGCACCTCAACGTACTGCGCCAGCGCAACGTCGATGGCGTGATCCTGTTCGGCTTTACCGGCCTGACCGCTGACATGCTCAAACCATGGCAGGAAAAGATGGTGGTAGTCGCCCGCGAATATCCGGGGATCTCCTCCGTTTGTTATGACGATGAAGGAGCCGTGAAACTGCTGATGCAGCGCTTACGCAAGCAGGGTCATAGCCATATCAGCTACCTTGGCGTACAGGAGTCCGATGCCACCACCGGGATGCGTCGTCATCAGGCCTATCTGGATACCTGTCGCGAACAGAAGATCTCACCGGTCGTGGCGCTGGGAGAACTGAGCTATCAGAGCGGCTTCCAACAGGCCGCCAACGTGATTGAACCGCAAACCACCGCGCTGGTGTGCGCCTCCGATACCATCGCGCTAGGTGCGATGAAGTACCTGCAACAGCAACAGATTACGCCAATCCAGGTGTGCGCCATCGGTAACACTCCAATGCTCAACTTCTTGTTCCCGGAGACATTTTCCGTTGAATTGGGTTATGGCACCGCTGGGCAGCAGGCGGCACTTCAGTTGCTGGGCCAGTTGAGTGGTGAACTGAGCATCCGCCAAATCATTATCCCCTGCAAACTTGCCTGACAACGGGCGCCCCATGCGGCGCCCCTTCGTATCGTAGCCAGAATTCGTTGTGACGCTACCTGAGGCTTTATTGTTCGTTTTGTGATCCTTACCGCAAGTTGGGAACGTTCCCATTTAATAACCACGGCCAAGTGACTAAGCTTAAAAACATCAATACCTCTGAACCTCACTGATAACAAAGGTGCCATAATGAGCAAAGTTCAGCAGCAGGACATCGATCGCCTGATCGTGCTGGTGGGTGGCCGCGAGAATATCGCCACCGTCAGCCACTGCATTACCCGCCTGCGTTTCGTCCTTAACGATCCCGCCAAGGCCAAGCCGAAAGAGATTGAGCAGTTGCGCATGGTCAAAGGCTGCTTCACCAACGCCGGGCAGTTTCAGGTGGTGATCGGCCCCGAAGTCGGTGATTACTATCAGGCGTTAATCGCCACCACCGGCATCAACGAAGCCGATAAAGAACAAGCCAAGCTGGCAGCCCGCCAGAATATGACCTGGTTCGAACGTGGCATCTCCCACTTCGCCGAAATCTTCTTCCCGCTGCTGCCAGCCCTGATCAGCGGCGGTTTGATCCTGGGTTTCCGCAACGTGATCGGCGATATCCCAATGTCCGGCGGCCAAACGCTGGCCCAGATGCACCCAGCCTGGAAAACCATTTACGACTTCCTGTGGCTATTGGGCGAGGCCATCTTTATGTTCCTGCCGGTGGCCATCTGTTGGTCAACGGTGAAGAAGATGGGCGGTACCCCGGTGCTAGGCATCGTGATGGGGATCACCCTGGTCTCCCCACAGCTGATGAACTCCTACCTGCTCGGCCAGCAAGTGCCGGAAGTGTGGAACTTTGGCTGGTTCACCATTGAGAAAGTGGGCTATCAGGCGCAGGTGATCCCGTCGATCCTCGCCGGTATGGCGCTGGGCTGGATCGAAACCCGTCTGAAAAAGATCGTGCCGGATTATCTGTATCTGGTGGTGGTGCCGGTGGTTTCTCTGCTGCTGGCCGTGTTCTTGGCACACACGCTGATCGGTCCGTTTGGCCGCATGATCGGTGATGGCGTAGCCTGGGCGGTGAAGTGGGTGATGACCGGTAGTTTTGCCCCGATCGGCGCGGCACTGTTTGGCTTCCTGTATGCACCGTTGGTGATCACCGGGGTGCATCAGACCACGCTGGCCATCGATATGCAGATGATCCAAAGCATGGGCGGCACGCCAGTCTGGCCACTGATTGCCCTGTCCAATATCGCGCAAGCCTCGGCGGTGCTGGGCATCATCATCGTCAGCCGCAAGGCCAACGAACGTGAAATTTCCGTACCGGCCGCTATCTCCGCCTATCTCGGCGTTACCGAACCGGCCATGTACGGTATCAACCTGAAATATCGCTTCCCTATGCTGTGCGCGATGATCGGCTCCGCCTTCGCAGGCTTGATTTGTGGCCTGACCGGCGTGATGGCTAACGGCATCGGCGTGGGCGGCCTGCCGGGCATCCTGTCTATCCAACCGCAGTTCTGGCTGATCTACTCGGTAGCCATCCTGGTGGCCGTGGTGATCCCGCTGCTGTTGACCATGATGGTTTACAAACGCAAAGCCAGCCGCGGCGAGTTGCCGGTTTAAACAGAAAGGTATTTTTTTATGAGCAATATCATCCCTTGGTGGCAGAACGGCGTTATTTATCAAATCTATCCGAAGAGCTTCCAGGACAGCACCGGTAACGGCTATGGCGATCTGGCTGGGGTGACACAACGGCTGGACTACTTGCAGGAACTGGGCGTCGATGCCATTTGGCTGACGCCGGTCTATGTCTCGCCCCAGGTCGATAATGGCTACGACGTCGCCGATTACTGCGCCATCGATCCGGCCTACGGCACCATGGCCGACTTCGAACACCTGGTGGCACAGGCCCACCAGCGCAGCATCCGTATCGTGATGGATATGGTGTTTAACCACACCTCCACCGAGCATCCGTGGTTTAAGGCTTCGCAGGATCCTGCCAGCCCGCTGCGTCAGTTCTACATCTGGCGCGATGGCGAAGGTGACGCCCTGCCCAACAACTGGCGTTCCAAGTTTGGCGGTAACGCCTGGCAATGGCATGCCGACAGCGGCCAATATTACCTGCACCTGTTTGCTACCGAGCAGGCCGACCTGAACTGGGAACACCCGCCGGTGCGCGAAGAGCTGAAGAAAGTGTGCCAGTTCTGGGCAGATAAAGGCGTGGATGGGCTGCGCCTTGACGTAATCAACCTGGTGTCCAAGCAGCAGGACTTCCCAAGCGATAGCCAGGGCGATGGCCGCCGTTTCTACACCGACGGCCCGCGCATTCACGAGTTTTTGCAGGAGATGAGCCGCGACGTGTTCCAGCCACGCGGCCTGATGACCGTGGGCGAGATGTCTTCAACCTCGCTGGAGCATTGCCAACAGTATGCGGCGCAAAGCGGTGCCGAGCTGTCGATGACCTTCAACTTCCACCATCTGAAAGTAGACTATGCCAACGGGCAGAAGTGGACGCTGGCCGCGCCGGATTACGTCGAGTTGAAGCAGATTTTCCACCACTGGCAGCAAGGCATGCATAACCGCGCCTGGAACGCGTTGTTCTGGTGTAATCACGACCAGCCGCGCATCGTTTCGCGCTTTGGCGACGAGGGCGAACTGCGAGTCACCGCAGCCAAGATGCTGGCAATGGTGCTGCACGGTATGCAGGGCACGCCGTATATCTATCAGGGTGAAGAGATCGGCATGACCAATCCGGGCTTCCAGCAAATCGAAAGCTATCGCGATGTGGAAAGCCTGAATATGTACGCCGAACTGCTGGCTCAGGGAAGAAACCAAGACGAACTGTTGGCTATTCTGGCCAGCAAATCACGGGACAATGGTCGTACGCCGATGCAGTGGGACGCAACAGCCCACGCTGGCTTCACCACCGGTACACCTTGGATTGCCTGTGCAGAGAACTACCCGCAGATTAATGCCACGGCAGCATTGGCCGATCGGGATTCGGTGTTTTACGCTTATCGCCATCTGATCGCCCTGCGCAAGCAGTATCCGCTGCTGACTCACGGTGACTATCAGGATCTGGCCCCGGCTCACCCGGCATTGTGGTGTTATCAACGGAGTTGGAATGGGCAACAGTTGCTGGTCGTTGCGAACCTGAGCCACGAACCTTTGGCATGGGATGCCGCCGGCGTTGAGTTTTCTGAACTGTGGCGACCGCTGATTAGCAACTATATGGATGCTGCCGAGCAGCCACGGGCCGGAGTTTTGCGGCCTTTCGAAGCAAGTTGGTGGCTGCTGGAGTCCTGATTGGTCACCGGGAGTTGTTTGCTACAACCAATACATAATCTTTTTAAAAATCATGATTTTGTATGGCTTGAACAATGAAATTGGCGCTGAGAACACTTCCTCTGTGACTCAGCGCCAGGCAGAGGCCAAAAGGCAGCGGATCTAACCGCAACGCCCTGCCATTGAATCATATATTAAACACGTAGTACCTGACCTTTATTATTCCCCGTATAAATAAGTCACCCGGCACAATTACACTTAACTCCCCTATATTTCTTCCCAAATCATTATTACGCTATTTCAGACGTAAAAAGATCTGCATCCAAGATTAAAATGTGAAGGATATCCCAAATTGTAAATAGATTTATTTCACGCTGTAAAAAAAACATGCAATAATAGGTAAAAACCAGATTGAAAACATAACTCAATAATAAATATAACTATTTTAATTAAACCACCAGACTGATTTTTCCCATCGGCCTTTTTACCTCTCGTGAAATGGAGCACTCTTTATGACCATCAAAAGGAAGTCGATATTTATAGTCAGTGGTTTATTCGCCGCCGGATTGACCGGCTGTGACAATAATGACACCCAGATTACTCCGAGTAATCAGGCGGAGCTGGAGAGCAGAAATATCCCCACGCTTACCGTCGACGGGCTGAAATTTAAAGATCTGAATAAAAACGGCCAGCTAGATCCTTATGAAGACTGGCGTCTTGATAGCGCCACCCGCGCCCGCGATCTGACCGCCCGCATGAACGTGGAAGAAAAAGCCGGTGCCATGATGCATGGTACCATTGGCCTCGATGGTGCTGGCCGCGTCGATATCAGCGCCGCCGAAGAAGATGTTAACCAACGCTTCGTCAACACCTTCATTACCCGCATGGCGGGCGATCCACAGCATATTTCCGCCGATAACAATGCGCTGCAGGAAATGGCCGAGAAGTCTCGCCTCGGTATTCCAGTGACCATCAGTACCGACCCACGCAACCACTTCGTTAACGATCCGAATGCTACCAGCGTCGCGGCAGGCAGTTTCTCACAATGGCCAGAGCCGCTCGGCCTGGCGGCAATCGATGATACGGCACTGTCCAAAACCTTTGGTGATATCGCCCGTCAGGAGTATCGGGCCGTTGGGATCCATATGGCGTTATCACCGCAGGCCGACCTTGCCACCGAACCGCGCTGGGGCCGCATCAACGGTACCTTCGGCGAGGATAACCAGCTCGCCAAACGCCAGGTGCAAGCCTATATCGAAGGCTTCCAGCATGGTGACAAAGGCCTGACCCAAGACAGCGTCATCACCGTAGTAAAACACTTTGCCGGTGGCGGTCCACAGCTTGGCGGGTTGGATCCGCACAATATCTTTGGCAAAGAGCAGGTCTATCCGGGCGATAATCTGGAATACCACCTTGTACCGTTCGAAGGGGCATTTGCCGCCAATGTGGCCTCGGTGATGCCCTATTACGGCCAACCGATCAACCTGTGGTACAAGGATCAGCTGATTGAAGAAGTAGGCTTTGGCTTTAATAAGCAGGTGTTAACCGAGATGCTGCGTGGCCGCTTTGGCTTCACCGGCGTAGTGCTGAGTGACTGGGGCATCCTGGAAAGCTGCGAAGGTAAATGCGCCACCGGCATCAGCGATGCCGACATCGCCGCCGGAGTCTCACCTTGGGCTGCCGGGATCGGCATGTCGTGGGGCGTTGAGAATCTCACCCGCCAGGAACGCGTAGTGAAAGCGGTGGAAGCCGGCATCGATCAGTTCGGCGGTACCAGCGATCCTAGCGATCTGATAGAAGCCATCAACCAGCAACAGCTGCCGATCGCCACCATCGATGCTTCCGTCACACGTATTTTGCAGCAGAAGTTTGAGCTGGGGCTGTTTGAGAAACCTTACGTGGACGAAGCCAAAGCGGTGAAAATCGTCGGTAACGCCGAATTCCAACAACAAGGGGATGACGCACAGCGCCGTGCGCAGATCCTGTTGCAGAATAATAATTCCCTGCTGCCATTGGCGCTGAGCGGCAAGAAGGTGTTCCTGCATAACGTCAACGCTACCGTGGCGGCACGCTATGGGTTGGAAGTCGTCGCTACGCCGGAAGAGGCGGAGATCGCCATCCTGCGAGTAGATACGCCACATCAGAACGATCCGCACTACCCGTTTGGCGTTTCGGTCAACTTTGGCCAACTGGGCTTTGACGATGCCGAAACCGTGGTGCTGGATCAGAAAGCTGGCACTTACAGCGGCAGTGAAGACTATAGACTGATCAAACAGGTGAAGGCGCTCAACCTGCCAACGGTGATTTCCGTTTACCTCGATCGTCCGGCGATCCTGACCAACATCGTGGATAAAACCGACGTACTGCTGGCCAACTTTGGCGCATCCGATGAGGCGGTGCTGGATGTGATCACCGGCAAGAGCAAGGCACAGGGTAAGTTACCGTTTGAGCTGCCATCCAACTGGCAGGCGGTGCTGGATCAGAAAGAGGACGTGGCGCACGATTCTGTCGATCCTCTGTTCCCAATCGGCGCGGGTATTCTGTAATACGGCCCTCACCCCAACCCTCTCCCAAAGGGAGAGGGAGCTGATAGCCCCTGCTCGTTTGGTAGTAAAGCGATAACCTCAGCAAACACGCTCGATCGGTCCCCTCCCACAGGGAGACGGATTATCAAACAGTTGCCACGCTTAACACCGAGCAGCAAACTTCGGTGTTAAGTGTTCAGGATGTCCCCGAACTCAAAAACTTTTCACCAGCTTCACTACGTCCGCCGCTTCCTCTGCCAGCTTCTCATCGCTCATATCAAATACGCCCTGCACCAGATGCGGCGGCAAATAATCCATGCCGGTCAGGTTGGCAACGGCGTTAAACGGCCGCAGCAGGTCTGCTACCGGATAGCGGTTATACCCTGCCGGTGAATAGGCCTGCGCGTTGCCCCCGGTGCTGACCACCAGTTGCAAAGGCTTACCCTGCAGTTGGGTGCCTTCGCTGCCATAGGCGAAACCGTGGGTTAATACCGCATCCTGCCATTCGCTGAGGATCGCCGGTGAGCTGTACCAATAAAACGGAAACAGCATCACTACCACATCGTGCGCTTGCAGCAGTTCCTGCTCGCGGGCCACATCAATCTGGTAGTCCGGGTAAACGCGCATCAGTTCATGCACGGTGACGTTAGGTAAAGGACGCAGCGCCTCGATCAGCGCCTTATTGATGCGGGATTCGTCGGGGAAACGGTGGGCGGCCAACACTAAAATACGTGACATGGGGAAATCCTTGTTTATCGAAAGTAAACCATTTTTTCATTTCCTCCGTTTCCGGTGTAGTCTGTAAACAGTCACATTAACTTCAACCTAAAGTATCAACCATTATGTCGCTGCCCATTGACGTACACCGCCTGTTACCGGCGTTTCTCAGCGCCGCTCAGACACAAAACTTCTCCGCCGCTGCACGCCAGCTGGGTGTGACCCCGGCAGCGATCAGCAAAAATATCCGCGTGCTGGAAGAGAAGCTGGCGCTGCGGTTGTTCCAACGCAACACCCACAGCGTGGTGCTGACTGACGAAGGCAAAGCCCTGCTGGAACAGGTAGCACCGTTATGGCAAGCGCTGACCGCCACGTTAGAGCTGGCAGGAGGCACACAACTCCCCCCCGCCGGTAGCGTGCGCGTCAGCATGATCCCAGGCTTTGGCCGCCAGGTACTGATGCCGCTGATCCCTGAGTTTTTACAACGCTACCCGATGATCGATCTGGATCTGTCACTGGATGCACGCGTGGTGAACCTGGTCGGTGAAGGTTTTGATGTGGGCATCGGCAGCCAGGTCGATCCCGATAGCCGGCTGGTAGCACGCCCGCTCTACCCGATGCAGATGCTATTGGTCGCTGCCCCCGGTTACCTTGCCCAACATGGCACACCGCAGGTGCCGGAAGATCTGCTGCAACATAGCTGCCTGCTGCACCGCAATCCGGCTACCGGGCGTAATGTAAAGTGGCCTCTGGCACACAAAACGCTGGATTTGCATGGCCGCCTGACGGCCAGCAGCCCGGAGATGTTGCTAGATTCCGCGCTGGCCGGGCTGGGCATTGCTTGCCTGTCGCGCTGGTATGTGGAACAGCACTTTGCCCAGGGAACATTGCTACCGGTGCTGCCAGATCACTGGCCTAAACCCACGCAAATCTGGCTCTACTACGCCTCTGCAGATTTGCCGCCACGGGTGCGTGTCTGGGTCGATTTTTTACTGGCGCATTTTCGCCGCTAACCGGCATGATGCGATCGCAATCACGCTTTAACGATCTTTCGGATAATCGGCATTTTCCATTCAAGCCGCTGATAGCAAGGGTTACAAATATTCCTGTAACGGGTAGCTGTACAGCGTTCAAACTGCTCCCCCCATTCTTTGACCCACGTCAAAAAAAGCGGCGCCACACCCATATATAGTGCCCATAGATATTCAACCACCTATATGTAGTAGTTATCCACAATATCATCCACACCCTCCGCAGCCCTTGCGCCCTGCGGTTTTGCCCTGTGGATAAGCCGACGCTCCCCCATGGGGATAGGAGTTACAACGTGAAACCAGTAGTGATTAAACGGGACGGTTGCCAGGTATCTTTTGACGAGATGCTGATCAAGCAGGCCATCGAGCGGGCCGCTTTGGCCGCTGAAGTTGTCGATGCCGACTACTGTGCTACCGTCGCCCGCGTGGTCGCTCAACAGATGGAAAACCGACCGCGAGTCGATATCCACGAAATCCAGCAGGCGGTAGAAAACCAGCTGATGTCTGGCCCGTATAAGCAACTGGCACGTACCTACATCGAATATCGCCACGATCGTGACGTCTCGCGTGAGCTGCGCGGGCGGCTGAACCAGGAAATTCGTGGCCTGGTGGAACAAAGCAACGTTGCGCTGCTCAATGAGAACGCCAATAAAGACAGCAAGGTGATCCCTACCCAGCGCGATCTGCTGGCCGGGATCGTCGCCAAGCACTACGCCAAACAGCATATCCTGCCGCGCGATGTGGTGCTGGCGCACGAGCGCGGTGAAATCCACTATCACGATCTCGACTACTCACCGTTCTTCCCGATGTTCAACTGTATGCTGATCGATCTGAAAGGCATGCTGACCAACGGCTTCAAGATGGGTAACGCCGAGATCGAGCCGCCGAAGTCGATCTCCACCGCCACCGCCGTAACCGCGCAGATCATCGCTCAGGTTGCCAGCCATATTTATGGCGGCACCACCATCAACCGCATCGATGAGATCCTGGCCCCCTTCGTTACCGAGAGCTTCCACAAGCATCAGCAGGTAGCGCAGCAGTGGCAGATCCCAGACGTGGCAGGCTATGCGATGACCCGCACCGAGAAAGAGTGTTACGACGCCTTCCAGTCGCTGGAATATGAAGTCAACACTTTGCATACCGCCAACGGCCAGACGCCGTTTGTCACCTTCGGTTTCGGCCTGGGCACCAGTTGGGAATCGCGCATGATCCAGCAGTCGATCCTGAAAAATCGTATCGCCGGGCTGGGTAAAAATCGTAAAACCGCCGTGTTCCCGAAACTGGTCTTCGCCATCCGCGACGGCCTGAACCACAAATTTGGTGACGCCAACTACGACATCAAACAGCTGGCGTTGGAATGTGCCAGCAAACGCATGTATCCGGACATTCTCAATTACGATCAGGTGGTCAAGGTCACCGGTTCGTTTAAAACACCGATGGGTTGCCGCAGCTTCCTCGGCACCTATGAAGAAAACGGCGAGCAAATCCACGATGGCCGCAACAATATCGGCGTGATCAGCCTGAACCTGCCACGTATTGCTCTGGAAGCCCAGGGTAACGAAGACCGCTTCTGGCAGTTGCTGGATGAGCGCCTGCTGCTGGCCAAGAAAGCCCTGATGACCCGCATTGCCCGCCTGGAAGGCATCAAGGCCCGCGTGGCACCGATCCTGTATATGGAAGGAGCCTGCGGCGTGCGGTTGAAAGCCGACGACAATATCGCGGAGATCTTCAAGAACGGCCGCGCCTCGATTTCGCTGGGCTACATCGGCGTGCATGAAACCATCAACGCGCTGTTTGGCGCAGAAAAACACGTGTACGACGACGAGCAACTGCGCGCCAAAGCCATTGCCATCGTTGAGCGCTTGAAAAACGCCACCGAAAGCTGGAAAGAAGAAACCGGCTACGGCTTCAGCCTGTACAGCACGCCAAGTGAGAACCTGTGCGATCGCTTCTGCCGCCTCGATACCAGCGAGTTTGGCGTGGTCGCCGGGGTGACTGACAAGGGTTATTACACCAACAGTTTCCACCTCGACGTGGAGAAAAAGGTTAATCCGTACGACAAGCTGGACTTCGAGGCGCCATACCCACCTTTGGCCAACGGCGGTTTTATCTGTTACGGCGAATACCCGAACCTGCAGCACAACCTGAAGGCGCTGGAAGACGTGTGGGATTACAGCTACACCCGCGTGCCTTATTACGGCACCAACACGCCGATCGATGAGTGCTACGAGTGTGGCTACACCGGTGAGTTCTCCTGTACCAGCAAGGGCTTCACCTGCCCGAAATGTGGCAACCATGACTCGGCAAAAGTGTCGGTGACCCGCCGCGTATGTGGCTATCTGGGCAGCCCGGATGCCCGGCCGTTCAACGCCGGTAAGCAGGAAGAAGTGAAACGCCGGGTAAAACATCTGGGCAACGGGCAGATCGGTTAATTTCAGCCAGTGGCCCCTCACCCTAACCCTCTCCCACAGGGAGAGGGGACCGAATGTGCCACAACTTAACGACGGCATTCGTCCTCAACATAGCTTCTGGGCACAACATCGGGTCAGCTCCCTCTTACTAAAGGAGAGGCTTGAGATGAGAGGATGGGGCCAAATACGTCACGGGTGACTTCCATACCTAACTGCCGCACCGTACCTGCTCCTTCTCCCACAGAGAGGGGGACAGAAAGTGCCACAACTTAATTACTGCACTCGCCCTTGGTAACAATGTTGCAGAGTAACTTCTGCACCTGAGCACAACGCCGGGCCAGCTCCCTCTCCCTATGGGAGAGGGTTGGGGTGAGGGGCCATATAAAAGAACGCAACATTATGAATTTTCACCAGTATTATCCTATCGACGTGGTCAACGGCCCCGGCACCCGCTGTACGCTGTTTGTCGCAGGCTGCGTGCACCAATGCCCCGGTTGCTATAACAAAAGCACCTGGCGGCTGAACTCTGGCCTGCCGTTTACCCAGCAGATGGAAGATCAGGTCATAGCCGATCTCAACGACACGCGTATTCCACGCCAAGGGTTGTCGCTGTCCGGTGGTGATCCGCTGCACCCGGCCAACGTCGCCGCCGTATTGCAGTTGGTCAAGCGAGTACACGCCGAATGCCCCGGCAAAGATATCTGGCTGTGGACCGGCTATAAGCTGGATGAACTGAATAGCGAGCAGATGCAGATCGTCGATCGGATTAACGTATTGATAGACGGCAAGTTTGTGCAGGATTTAAAAGACCCGTCGCTGATCTGGCGCGGCAGCGCTAACCAGGTGCTACATAAACTGCGCTAATGTTGATGTCCGTCCGGGGTTCCGACTGGCTTCGATTTGACGCTGTTTCCATGTCCCTAATAGCCACAACCAGCTGCGGGTATTTTCGCGATGGCTCCAGTTCAAAATCCCCTGGTCTTAGTGCAAGTGCTTCATTCAATCTTGCGCTGGTGTTCCATAGAGTATCAAAAAACATGCGCCGAGTTAGACCGTCAAAGTAGCTCAGCAATACGGCCACCTCTGGAGCTAGTAGATATTTCGGTAATCCTGCGCCCAACTGTGCGGCGTAATCACGCATCGATCGGACGATATCAAGCAACAGGTATCCCAGCCCCTGGGAAGTGTCGCTACATGAATTCTGTAAAAGTTCGCGGAGCGGCCACCGGCACAGAACGGGAAAGGAAAGAAGAAGAGGGCCAGCCCGATACACTACATATTGTGCGCTGGTCAGCTGCGATCGAAACCAGATGTTAATTTTTTGGGGATGGCCAAGAACGAAATGATCAACAAAGGATGTGAGCAAGTAAGCCGTACAAGGCGACATTTTAAGGCAGACAAAGAGCCTCAATTTAGAGGACTAAATTTTTGGTTTGCCGATGACATATAAATAACTAATAAATTAAAATCAAAAAATACATCATGTGAATGAAAATTTCGATCTTATCCATGCATATCAAACTATAACCTCATTTTTTCGTAAGGCTAGCTTTGAGGAATGCATTAGAGATATAATGTTTTTTTAGTACCAAATGCCGTATAAATAAAAGGAGCTTGTTAAATGGACTATAGTTACTTTCTTAGACAACAAATGCAGGCTGAAAGAAAAATGGCATTATCCCTTGATAAAGGTGTTGAGGGTGTCTATGAGAAAGCAATTGATACAACCGAGGCAATATATGATGGATTTGAAAGGCTATCATGGAGAACATCATGTTTCATAGATAAATATGAAGATGTTTGTCAAGAAATAAAAATAGAAGACGAACGGTATTTTTATGGTATTTTGGAGTTATTTGGAAAGAGAGATATACTTCTGCATATGCTGATTTTATATGTTGAGTTTGTTTTAGATGATGAGGATAGAACCCAAAGAGAAGCTAAATCAAGAACAAGAGGGACAAGTAAATTATTTGCTGCGTTTACTTCTGGAGTGCTAACTAAGAAAGCTATTGCTTATACAATAGGTAAATCTTTATCTGGATCGCCTGAAATTTTAGCCTCAATCAGGAAACAAACATATAAGAAAGGGCCATGGGCTTTAACAGGTGTTGCATTGTATGGGCAAGTTCAAAGAGCTGCTATGGCAGCAAGAAAACTAAGAACGCTTGAACCTCGCTATTATAACATACTATATAATAATAGAATTGAGATGCTATATATATATGTAGATCCAATTATAACGGCGTTAATAATGAAGCTTAAAAGTAAACATAACGCTACGCTTGAAGAAAAAATTGAAATTTTAGAAGAGGTAATTGGCTTATGATTATCGAAATATTAGAAATAATAAAAATCATGATTGGTTTTTTTTTAAAATACGTCAAACTAATTATATTTACTATATTTTTTAATTTCCTTCCAACTGCTGTCGTTGTTTTATTGTATTTGCTGTATTTGGCATTCATACCAGAATATAGCGGGAGGTTATTAATAATATCAATTATTGTAGTCTTCTATTTATCTTGGAAGTATATCCCAGACAAGTATACATAAAAAGGCCGTTTAAAACGGCCTTCAATAACTAGAATACGCGCTCATCCCATATGCTGTATCCTGACGTGCCAGCCACATGAGTCCAGTCAATACTTTTATATGCTATGGATATGATTTCATAAGGCTGAACATCACTCTGTAATAGTGAGTTTGGACAGTGCTGACTAATGCTAACAATATATGCATCCTTTAGCTTTATAGTGTAAAATTTTTCAATCCTTCCAGTTGAATCTATTCGGTGCATATAAATTATAATTTGAAGTCTTTCATTTCCATCTAATGCAACCCCCAAAAGAGGCGATGACTTGTCAATAGGCTTGTTTATTACAATCGGATGGTGACAGACGTTTTGATCTCTTGTAAGGTCATGATCAAAAGAATAGATAAAAGCTTGGTCTTCATGCCCTTTTTGACTCCTATTGCCAATGGATGGTACTGATGAACAACCTGCGGAAATATGCCCTTGCTTTTCACCTTGAATATCTGCATAAATAGTTGTGGCCATTTAAATCTCCATTTTAATTAAGCGATTTAATAAAATCGAAGTTCCAGAGTAACAATCCACTCTGTGTATAATACTAGAAAGCCCAACAGTATACTTAGAGATTTACAAATGGATTTCATGAATGAAAGCTTTTTAATTATATGTTTTTATTATTGAATAATTGTGCGCTAACAAAGCTTGTGAGCCTAACCATTTCTGGGTTTTCTAGCAGCGACTCAACGGCAAGTTCAATCTCATCATCAACTTGTTCCGCGGCCAATGGATTGAGTGGATAAAGAAATTCAAAAATGCGTTCCCGATCTTGCAACGCAACGTCGTCCCATTCGATGCGCATAATAATCCTTATTTGGTTGCGTATTTCGCCCTGACTTTGGCTTTAAAGTCGCTCATTCTCTCCTCAGCTTGCCGCTGGGTAAGATAAACAGCCTCTCCTTCATGCAAACGGGCAAAGGCTGCATCAACCTTATCTTTCAACCAGTTTTCGTGTTCTTCAGCAGCACGTTGATCGTCCGCCATTTGTTGTGCTAAACGCCGACAGGCTTCACTTAAGGTCGTCCCTTTCGCTTCAGCAGCTTTCTGTGCCAACAGTTTAGTTTCATTTTCAATGCGAAACTGGATACGGCTTTCCATCTTCAAAACTCCTACATACTCCGTATTCAACATCCATAAACGTTAGCACGTTTGTGACAACAAAATAAGCCTCATTGGTGTTTTTTCACTCAAGCCAGCACCCACTCTTTACATCAATCTAAGCCATCACCTCCCTGTCCCAAATTGTTCATCAGTTCGCCACCTGCGCGTCACCTGATTGTCATCTGCCCCCGGCAACATTAGCCCAACTTTGTTACCGAGTGCCGATCATGAATGCTATCGCCGCTTTTTCGCTTGCTCCCCCAACCGAAGTGCCGAGGTATTGGCTATGACGCACTTATCTAGACATCCGACCAGTTACCCTACCCGATATCAACAGATTGCCGCCCAACTGGAGCAGGAACTGTGCAGCCAATACCGTTGCGGAGATTATCTACCTTCAGAACAACAGCTTGCCGAACGTTTTGAGGTCAATCGCCACACGCTGCGCCGCGCCGTAGACGAGCTGGTAGAGCGCGGTTGGCTGCAGCGCCGCCACGGCATCGGCATTCTGGTATTGCTACGCCCGTATAACTATCCGCTGCACGCCAACACCCGCTTCAGCCAGAACCTGTTCGAGCAGGGCAGTCACCCCACCAGTGAGCGCTTACTCGCTGTTTTACGCCCGTGTAATGGGCATATCGCCAGCGCGCTCAGCCGTGAAGAGGGGGAAACGATTATACACTTACGCACCCTGCGCCGGGTGAACGGCGTTCCCCTCAGCGTGATCGACCACTATCTGCCCGATCTGGACTGGTGGCCCGCCTTACAGCAGTTCCACAGCGGCTCGCTGCATGAGTTTATCCAACAACAGATCCACCAGCCGCTGACCCGCCGCCAGACCCGCATCAGCGCACGGCGTGCCCAGGCCAAAGAGAGCCGCCTGCTGGAGATAGCAACCCATGCCCCTTTGCTATGCGTGCGCACCCTAAATACCTGTATCGGCAGCGATTTGGTGGCGGAATACTCCGTCAGCCTGGCGCGCGCCGACATGATCGAACTGACGATGGAGCACTGAATGCAATCCTTACAGCAGAGACAACGCTGGATGTCGGTCCTGGCGCATAGCCAACCCGCCCAGTTGCGCAGCCACTGGCAGGCGCTGAACCTCAACCCAAGCTACCAGCGCCTGCGCGCCCCTGAGATTGGCCTGACACAGCTGCTAGGGCGGATGGGAGCGACCGGCCGCCGCTTTGTACTGGGCGACATGACCGTCACCCGTGCCGTGGTGCAGTTGGAAAACGGTGGCCAGGGCTACAGCTACATAACCGGGCGTGACAAGGAACATGCCGAACTCTGTGCGCTGATCGACGCCCTGCTACAACAACCCGCCAACCATGAATTGCTACAGCTTCAGCTGATTGAGCCCCTGGCCGCACTGCAGCAGGAGCAGCGCCAACTGCGCGCCCGTGCCGTAGCAGCCAGCCGGGTAGACTTCTTTACGCTGGTGCGAGGGGATTAAGCCATGACGTTACTAGCCGGTTTTGACCAGCCGATTGAGCAATCTCAGTCTGCTTTCCGTTTGATTTTAAAGGCGTTGAGTGAGCCTGGCGTGATTGTTGAACTGCCAAATTGCCCGGCATGGGGTGCGCTGAACGCCGCCAGCACTGCCGTGATACTGACGCTGGCAGATCAGGAAACCCCGCTCCAGCTCTGTGCCGACCTTGAAAGCGAGCAAGTGCTAACTAACATCCGTTTTCATACCGGTGCTCCGCTGGCTACCCGGCAGGAAGATATCCATCTGGCGGTATGGGATGACCAGTTACAGCCTGCCGAGCTGAGCGCATTACCCCACGGCAATGAAGTCTCACCGGAGTTCGGTGCCACGCTAGTGGTACAGGTTACCGCATTGGCAGGCAGCCACACACTGCGCCTTTCCGGCCCCGGTATTGAAAAAAAACGGGAAATTGCCCCGCCGTTGCCAGCTGCCCTACGGGCTTATCTACTCGAACGGCCTCAGCGCTTCCCGCTAGGTCTGGACATTATCTTGACCTGCGGTGAGCGTCTGATGGCGCTGCCAAGAACCACCCGCGTGGAGGAGTGCTGATGTACGTTGCGGTGAAAGGGGGCGAAAAGGCCATCGAGGCTGCCCATCAACTACAGGAAAATCTGCGCCGGGGTGACGAAGCTGTCCCAGCACTTAGCGCGGAGCAAATCGGTGAACAGCTTGGCTTGGCGGTTGACCGGGTGATGACGGAGGGCGGTATTTACGATCGCCAACTGGCCGCGTTAGCGATAAAACAGGCCAGTGGCGACCTGGTAGAGGCTATTTTCCTGCTGCGTGCCTATCGCACTACTCTGCCGCGCCTGGCCGTCAGCGAACCGCTAGCTAGCGAGAACATGCGGTTGGAGCGGCGCATCTCAGCGGTTTACAAAGACTTGCCCGGTGGCCAGGTGCTTGGCCCGACCTACGACTATACCCACCGCCTGCTGGATTTTGCGCTGTTGGCCAACGGTGAAACACCTCCGGCACCACAGGCCGATGAGCCACTACCAGAGAACTGCGCCCACGTGTTCGACCTTCTCAACCAGCAACGGCTGGCGCTGGCAGAAGAGGATGACGGCAGCACTCCGGACGATATTACCCGTAACCCGCCGGTTTACCCCTGCTCCCGCTCGGCGCGCTTACAGCAGCTAGTGCGTGGCGATGAGGGCTTTCTGCTGGCATTAAGCTATTCCACCCAACGCGGCTATGGCCGTAACCATCCGTTCGCCGGAGAGATCCGCAGCGGTTACGTTACCGTGGAGATCGTGCCGGAAGAGTTGGGTTTCGCCGTCGATATCGGCGAGATCTTGCTGACTGAGTGCGAGATGGTGAACGGCTTTGTCGACCCGCAGGACCGGCCTGCGCACTTCACCCGTGGCTATGGGCTGGTGTTTGGCCGCTCGGAACGTAAAGCCATGGCGATGGCGCTGGTGGATCGCGCCCTGCAAACCACCGAGTACGGCGAGGACGTGGCAGGCCCGGCACAGGACGAAGAGTTTGTGCTGGCGCACGCCGATAACGTGGAGGCCGCCGGTTTCGTCTCCCATCTCAAGCTGCCGCACTACGTCGATTTCCAGGCCGAACTGGAGCTGCTCAAACGCCTGCAGCAGGAATTTGCCGCCCTTCAGGAGACCCGCCATGAGTGAAGTATTGACCGGCTATAACCTCGGTTATCTGGATGAACAAACCAAGCGTATGATCCGCCGCGCCCTGCTCAAAGCGGTGGCGATCCCCGGCTATCAGGTGCCGTTTGGTGGCCGTGAGATGCCGATGCCTTATGGCTGGGGCACCGGCGGCATTCAGATCACTGCCAGCATCATTGGCCGCACCGACGTGCTGAAGGTCATCGACCAGGGTGCTGACGACACCACCAACGCGGTCTCCATCCGCCGCTTCTTCCAGCGAGTAGCCGGTGTTGCTACCACTGAGCGCACGCCAGAGGCCACGCTGATCCAGACCCGTCACCGTATTCCGGAAACGCCATTGCAGGCGGATCAAATCCTGATTTATCAGGTGCCCATCCCGGAGCCGCTGCGCTTTATCGAACCGCGCGAGACCGAAACGCGCAAGATGCACGCGCTGGAAGAGTACGGCGTGATGCAGGTGAAGCTGTATGAAGATATCGCCCGCTACGGCCATATCGCCACCACCTATGCCTATCCGGTGAAGGTTAACGATCGCTATGTGATGGACCCATCACCGATCCCTAAATTCGATAATCCGAAGATGCACATGATGCCCGCGTTGCAACTGTTCGGCGCCGGGCGTGAAAAACGCATCTACGCCCTGCCGCCGTTTACCAAGGTGGAAAGCCTGGACTTTGACGACCATCCGTTCAGCGTACAGCAGTGGGAAGAACCTTGCGCCCTGTGCGGCTCGCGCCACAGCTATCTGGATGAGGTGGTGCTCGACGACCAGGGCAACCGGATGTTCGTCTGCTCAGACACCGATTTCTGCCAGCAACAACTCAACCAAGAGGTACCGCACTGATGACTTCCGCTCCATTGAGTGCCACGCCGTTGCTGACGGTCGACAACCTCACCCACCTTTACGCGCCTGGCAAGGGTTTCAGCAACGTGTCATTCGATATCTATCCTGGTGAAGTACTGGGCATCGTCGGCGAATCCGGCTCGGGTAAAACCACGTTGCTCAAGTCGATCTCCGCCCGGCTGGCCCCACAACAGGGGCAGATCCTCTACCGCCCACAACCGGGGCAACAACAGGATCTGTACGCCATGGCAGAAAGCGATCGCCGCCGCCTGCTGCGCACCGACTGGGGCGTGGTCCATCAGCATCCGCTCGACGGTCTGCGGCCACAGGTGTCTGCCGGTGGCAACATCGGTGAGCGCCTGATGGCTATCGGCCAGCGTCATTACGGTGATATTCGCCAGCAGGCTAAACAATGGCTTGAAGACGTGGAGATCCCGGTTTCTCGTCTGGATGACCTGCCCACCACCTTCTCCGGCGGTATGCAGCAGCGTTTGCAGATCGCCCGCAATCTGGTGACCCACCCCAAGCTGGTGTTTATGGATGAGCCGACCGGCGGGCTGGACGTTTCCGTGCAGGCGCGCCTACTGGATCTGCTGCGCAATCTGGTGGTGGAAATGCAGCTGGCGGCGGTGATCGTCACTCACGATCTGGGGGTTGCACGCCTGCTGGCCCACCGTTTGCTGGTGATGAAGGAAGGTGAAGTGGTGGAAAGCGGTCTGACCGATCGGGTGCTGGACGACCCGCACCATCCGTACACCCAACTGCTGGTCTCTTCGGTTCTTTCGTAACACAGGTGAGATAATGACAATTAAAATCCGGGTTGAACACCTGAGCAAAACCTTTGTCCTGCACCAACAACACGGCACCCGCCTGCCGGTGTTGCAGGATGCCAACCTGACCGTCAGCAGCGGCGAATGCGTGGTGCTGCACGGCCACTCGGGCAGTGGGAAATCCACCCTGCTGCGCTCGCTGTATGCCAACTATCTGCCAGACAGCGGCAAGATCTGGATCCATCACCAAAACGACTGGCTGGAGCTGGTTCAGGCCGAGGCTCGTCAGATCCTGGCGGTGCGCCGCCACACCATCGGCTGGGTCAGCCAGTTTCTACGGGTGATACCCCGCATCAGCGCGCTGGAAGTGGTGATGCAGCCGTTGCTGGAATCCGGCGTTGAGCGTAGCGAATGCCGTGAACGCGCCGAAGCCCTACTTAACCAGCTCAACGTGCCGCAGCGCCTATGGCAGTTGGCCCCTTCGACCTTTTCCGGTGGTGAGCAACAGCGGGTGAATATCGCCCGTGGCTTTATCAAGGATTACCCCATTCTGCTGCTGGACGAGCCGACCGCCTCCCTCGACAGCCGCAATAGCGCGGCGGTGGTGAACCTGATCGAACAGGCCAAACAGCGTGGCGCTGCCATCGTCGGTATTTTCCACGACGCAGGCACCCGTCAGCAGGTGGCAGACCGTTTACATACCATGCAGGCCCCACAGGTTCTGGAGACGCCATGATTATCAATAACGTCAAGCTGGTGCTGGAACACCAGATCGTTGCAGGTTCACTGGAAATGACCGACGGCGTGATCCGCAGCTTTGCCGATACCCCAAGCCAGTTACCGCAGGCGCTGGATGGCGAAGGCGGCTGGTTGCTACCCGGGTTGATCGAGCTGCATACCGACAATCTGGACAAGTTTTTCACCCCGCGCCCCAACGTGGACTGGCCAGCGCATTCGGCCATGAGCAGCCACGACGCGCTGATGGTCGCCAACGGCATCACCACGGTGCTGGATGCGGTGGCGATCGGTGACGTGCGCGACGGCGGGCACCGGCTGGAAAACCTGCAAAAAATGATCGACGCGGTGATCTACAGCCAGCGAGCCGGAGTGAACCGGGCCGAACACCGCCTGCACCTGCGCTGCGAGTTACCCCATAGCAGTACCCTGCCGCTGTTCGAACAACTGATGGATAAACCAGGCGTGTCTTTGGTGTCGCTGATGGACCATTCGCCGGGCCAGCGCCAGTTCGCCTCACGGGAGAAATATCGTGAATACTACCAGGGCAAATATCACCTCAATGACCAGCAGATGAGCGAGTTCGAGATAGAGCAGATGAGCCTGTCCGAACGCTGGGCCACACCGAACCGCGAGGCGATCGCCGCCCACTGCCGGGCGCGTAATATCGCCCTGGCCAGCCACGACGATGCCACCGCCGAACACGTCAGCGAATCCAGTGCGCTGGGCAGCGTGATTGCCGAATTCCCGACCACCGAAGCGGCAGCCCGGGCCTCACATCAGCAAGGTTTGCAGGTGCTGATGGGCGCACCGAATATCGTGCGCGGGGGTTCACACTCCGGCAATGTGGCGGCTCATCATCTGGCGGCCCTTGGCGTGCTGGATATTCTCTCTTCCGATTATTACCCTGCCAGCCTGTTGGATGCGGCGTTTCGTCTGGCAAACGACGATCGCAACGCTTTCAGCCTGCCGCAGGCGGTACAGTTGATCACCCGCAACCCGGCACGAGCGTTGGGTTTGCAGGATCGTGGCCTGATCGCTGAGGGGCTGCGCGCAGATCTGGTATTGGCCAGGCCGCACGGCGAGCATATCTACGTGCAAAACGTCTGGCGTCAGGGCAAACAGGTGTTCTGATGGCTTATCTCATCTATCTGATGGGCCCGTCTGGGGCAGGCAAGGACAGCCTGCTCGAGCGGCTGCGGGCAGCCACCGGTGCCGGGCCGCTGGTGGCGCACCGTTACATCACCCGCCCGGCCAATGCTGGCTGCGAGAACCATATCGCCCTGAGCGAACAGGAGTTTCTGCGCCGCCGTGCCAAGGGGTTATTCGCCCTGGACTGGCAGGCGCATGAGCACCGATACGCCTTTGGTATTGAGGTCGATCTGTGGCTATTGCAAGGGATCGACGTGGTGGTCAACGGATCCCGCGCTCATTTGCCACAGGCGCTGCAACGCTATGGCGCTCAACTGTTGCCGGTCTGTCTGCAGGTTTCCCCGACGGTGCTGCGCCAAAGGTTGGAACAACGCGGGCGGGAGAACGCGATACAGATCGAGCAACGGCTGGCGCGGGCGGCCGACTATCAGCAGACTCTGCCGGTTGGCTGCCACCTGCTGGATAACAACGGCGATCTCGGACATACCCTCAACGCACTGCTGGCCTTAACCACCGGGCAGCCTGCAATGCAGTAAGAAAAGAGGAAACCAACATGCAACTGACCTTTCTTGGTACCGGCGGCGCTCAGCAGGTGCCCGCCTTTGGCTGCGAATGCCTAGTGTGCCAACGGGCGCGGCGTGAACCAGCATTTCGGCGGCGAGCGTGCAGCGCGATGATCACATTTCAAGGGGAAACAACGTTACTGGATGCGGGATTGAGCTCATTGGAAAGGCGTTTTGCGGCGGGGGAAATTCAACGTTTTTTACTGACACATTACCACATGGATCACGTTCAGGGGTTATTTCCTTTGCGCTGGGGGTGCGGAAATGCGATCCCGGTCTACGGCCCAGCCGATGAGCAAGGCTGTGACGACCTGTTCAAACACCCCGGTATTCTGGCGTTCCAACCCCCGTTGCCCCCCTTTGAAACGGTTAAACTAGGCGGGCTGCACATCACGCCGTTACCGTTGATCCATTCCAAACTCACCCACGGCTATCTGATCCAGGCCGCAGGCAAAGCCCTGGCCTATCTGACCGACACCGTCGGCCTGCCGCCAGAAACCACACGCTACCTGCAACAGGTCACTCTCGATTTACTGGTGTTGGATTGCAGCCTGCCGCCGCAGCCACAGACACCGCGTAATCACAACGATCTGCCCCGCGCGCAGGAGATCCAACAACGCTTGCAGCCACGGCGTACTCTGCTGACGCACATCAGCCATCACCTCGATTTGTGGTTGATGACCAACGAACTGCCGCCAGGCATGGAGCTGGCATTCGATAATCTGTGCGTTGAGCTATAAACGGTGCGAGCAGTGCAACTGGTCGGATTCTAAAATCTTGACGCCGCTACCAGGGCTGAAGGCCTGTGTCAGCAGCGTTTGCGCCACATCTTTGGCAGCAACGCCCTTCCATTTGCCAGGCAGCAGGCCGAACAACGGTTGACTGAGCCGTTCCAGCAAACGCGGTTCAGCACGGGAGCCGAACAACATCGAAGGGCGCAATATTGTCAGCCGCGGCCAGTTCTGCTCACGCAGCGCCTGCTCCATCTGCCCTTTGGTGCGGTTGTACAGAAATAAGGATTTCGAGTTGGCCCCAATTGCGCTCACCACCAGGCAATGCTGCGCGCCGAGCCGCCGCCCGGTAAGGGCCGTTTCAACCACCAACTGATAGTCGACATGGCGGAATGCCTCCGCGCTCCCGGCCTGACTGCGCGTGGTGCCCAGGCAGCAGAATACCGCATCCACCGGCTGTGCCAGTTGCGTCAACAACTCGTGCAGATCGCCCCCGACCGGATTGTGCAATTTCGCGTGTGGTGGCAACGCCTTACGCGTGGGAGCAATGACCGAAGTGACCTGCCTATCTGCCAACAACAGACGCAGCAGTTCACTTCCCACCAGCCCGCTGGCGCCTGTGATCAGTACCCGTGCCATATGTTTTCCTCCTCACCCTCTGTTTGCCCAAGGCACAGAACCGCCCGTGGAGACTCTCTAGTTCTTTTTACTGCGCCGCTTTCACCTCGGCGACGTACGTCGGTAAATCCCAGGTTCCGCCCGCATGGATTAAACGGCACAGGCCGGTGGTGGCCTCGTTGCTTTGACGGAACGCCGTGCCATCCCATACCCAACTGGCAGTGGCCCAGCAATCACCCAATCCACGCCCCTTTTGCCCCATTGAGATTATCCCTTCATCATAGCCAGAGCCGGAATTGGTCACCAATACCGGGGCCTGCTTCAGGGCGCTGTCGATCACCCAATAACCGTAACCTTCGTTATAGGCCGCCCGCCAACACACGGCGGTGATCAGGGCATGCCCATTACCGAGCGGGGTCAGCGTGATGCCATCCTCGCTTGCGCCATCGTTATCCTCTGGGGACTGCATGCGGTCGCAATCATCCGGTTGCAGCGTCGCCAGCAGTTTAGGTGTCAGCGCGGCGATCTCGGGTGCCGTAAGCGGGCGCTCTTCCGTCTTGGGCACCTTCACTGCCTGGATCACCGGGGCAGGAATGGCTGTTGGCACGCTGCTTTCCGGCTTGTCGCCTTTTTTAGTCAAAGCACCAGGCGTGCCGATACGCCCCTGCACATCATCCATCTTCAATAAGGTGGCCGAAGCCCCCTCGCCTGACAACACGAAAGGTGCGGGGCCGCCTTTAAATTCAACCGTGCCGCTGCCTTTGATTGCGCCGATCAATGCCAGAGTCTGGCTTGCTGACAGGTTCCAGTTTCCCTCCTTGGTCGGTTTGAGCGCACCAGCCGACTTGCCGTTGATCCACAGCGTCAGCTTTGCCACCGCGGCTGAATCACCCTCTTCGTAGTCCGCCAAGGTCACTTCCCCCGTTGGGACAGTGCCAGGGCCAGCAATGCGCGTGATCAGCACCGAACCGTTCGAAGCGTTTGGCTCATCTTCATTAGCGTAGCCCGCCGCACGACAGGTATTGGTGTTGTCACAGGCCAATTCCCAGTTCTTATGGCTAAAGGAAACTCCGCTGTCTTGCGCCATCGCCGGGGAAACCAATGCCGCCAATAACGATAAAGCAGCTATCTCGGTGTTTTTCATGCCATCGGTCCTTAATATTCAGCTCGATTATCAACGTGCCCAGTGCAGCTTTTTGCCAAAGCCCAGGGTGTTATCGGTCATCTTCACTTCCTGCAACGCGATCTGCCAAATAGGCGCTTTCATCACCTTGGCCACCGGAAAGCGTTTGCAGTAGCGCTTACGGGCCAGTTCAGCCTCGTCCCCCGCCAACAGCGTGATTTCCCCGGCGTATTGTATCCCTTTGATCAGCGCAATGGTCTTGGGCTGCGGCGCAATAGTGCCAACCACCCGGTTGTTCCGTTGCATCAGTTCGCCATGGCGGGTGTGGGGCTCGGTCATCAGCCATAGCGCCATACACTCGGCATCGAATACGTAAAAGCAGTTGGCACACCACATCGCAATGCCATCACCGGCACACAGCGTGAGCACATGCTGCTTACTGAGAAAACGGATAATGTGCAGCCGATCTTCGATCTGATCCAACGTAAGTTCTCCTTATCACCTCCGCCATCTTACCTGCAGATTTGAAGACAGTCACAATTAGCGACAAATTATGCTCAACATAAAACTAGCATATTAATTAGCAATTCATGCATCTTTATGCAAGATAAGCCTGACTACAGTAATAACAAATAAAAAACATCCTAGCTTTATTTCTGCTATTACCCGCTTTTATTGAGGGTGATTTACAGGAGCTTGGTTAGCCTAAACCAAATTTATCCAGTCCGTTGGTTCCATTTGTAGCAATTACTTCACATATACCCTCACGGTAGATTTCATAGCTATTCACTCCGGTGCATAGAAAATGAATAGTTAAGTATAAATCGCATGATTAACGTGATCTGCATCACTTTATTTCCGTATTTAGGGGATAAAATAGCGCCAAGTCCGAAACCCATAGGTAAATGGAAAATGGAAAACAACAACAGAAAGATGGCTCACATCCGACGAACTACACATATTATGATGATGGCTCACCGCAGCTGCTTTAGCTTTGCCTTTTTTAACTTCAGATAAACTCCCTCCTCTGCGTTCTTATTACGTCTTGCAGCCAGACCTATGCCAACGATCATTCCCTGCGCCTGATGGCGATGGTATCGCTTTGTTTTGCTTAAAAACAGAGTGGATCCGGCATCATTGCAACCTCGTTTAAGAACCCAAAAAATTTCGTCAAAATAAACTCGTAACCTAATTATGTTTTATGAACATGATTACGCTCACGCATACCTTTATTTTAACGAAAATACTTTCTGGCAAAGACCTTATTTGCCGGCGGGATATTTTCGCCTGAAGAATGACAAAAATGAACAAACTAAAAATTGCAGCGAACCCAAAAACTCTCTCTTGCTTTGAAACCACACGTGAAATTAGCGATGTGCACCACAGCGACTTTAATGACGTAGCCGCCATCGTGCTTTCCGTGGAAGACGTACAGCAAGGCCTGGTGGCACAGTTGGAAGAAACCAGTTTACACATTCCGATCTTTGTCGCCGTCTGCTGTGAAGAAGAACTGGATAACGCCGTATTACCGGCGCTGAACGGCGTATTTGAACTCTGTGGCAAGAACACTCAGTTCTACGGCAAGCAACTGGAAGCCGCAGCGGTAAAATATGAAAGCGAGCTGCTACCACCGTTCTTTAATACCCTGACCCAATATGTAGAGATGGGTAACGCCACCTTCGCCTGCCCAGGACATCAGGGCGGTGAGTTCTTCCGCAAGCACCCCGCAGGCCGCCAGTTCTTTGATTTCTATGGTGAAACGCTGTTCCGCTCCGATATGTGCAACGCCGACGTTAAGCTGGGCGATCTGCTGATCCACGAAGGCGCACCTTGCGATGCACAAAAACACGCCGCCAAGGTGTTCAACGCCGATAAAACCTATTTCGTGCTGAACGGGACTTCGGCTTCCAATAAAGTGGTAACCAACGCCCTGCTGAGCCGTGGCGATCTGGTCCTGTTCGACCGTAACAACCATAAGTCCAACCACCATGGCGCGCTGATCCAGGCCGGGGCAACGCCGGTATATCTGGAAACGGCACGTAACCCGTTCGGCTTTATCGGCGGCATCGATGCTCACTGCTTTGAAGAAGGCTATCTGCGCCAGCAAATCCGCGAGACCGCACCGGAACGCGCCAACGACGCGCGGCCATTCCGCCTGGCGATTATCCAACTGGGGACTTACGACGGCACGATCTATAACGCTCGCCAGGTGGTCGACAAGATTGGCCACCTGTGTGATTACATCCTGTTTGACTCTGCCTGGGTCGGCTATGAGCAGTTCATCCCAATGATGAAAGACTGCTCGCCGCTGCTGCTGGAACTGAACGAAAACGATCCGGGGATCATCGTTACCCAGTCGGTACATAAACAGCAGGCCGGTTTCTCACAGACCTCGCAGATCCATAAAAAAGACAGGCACATCAAAGGGCAAGATCGTTACTGCAACCATAAGCGTTTCAATAACGCCTTTATGCTGCACGCGTCCACCAGCCCGTTCTACCCGCTGTTTGCCGCACTGGATGTGAACGCTAAAATGCATGAAGGCAAGAGCGGCCAACGCCTGTGGAAAGAGTGTGTGCGCATCGGCATTGAGTCACGCAAAATGCTGTTGGACACCTGCACCATGATCAAACCTTTTGTCCCAGAGCAAATCGACGGTAAACCTTGGCAGTCCTACAGCACCGAAGCCATGGCCAACGATCTGCGCTTCTTCAACTTTGTCCCTGGCGAAAAATGGCATGCCTTCGAGGGTTATGAGGAATCACAATACTTTGTGGATCCCTGCAAGCTGCTGTTGACCACGCCGGGCATCGATACCGCCAGCGGCGAATACAGCAGCTTTGGTATCCCGGCGACCATTCTGGCTAACTACCTGCGTGAAAACGGTATTGTGCCGGAGAAATGTGACCTGAACTCTATCCTGTTCCTGCTCACCCCGGCGGAAGATATCGCCAAAATGCAGCATCTGGTGGCGCTGATTGCCCGCTTCGAAAGACACGTCGAACAAGACTCCTTGCTGAGTGAAGTCCTGCCAACCGTGTACAAGAACAACGAAAAACGTTACCAGAACTACACCCTGCGCCAGCTGTGCCAAGAGATGCACGATCTGTACGTCAGCTACAACGTGAAAGAATTGCAGAAGGAAATGTTCCGTAAAAGCCATTTCCCACGCGTCGCCATGGATCCACAAACCGCCAATACCGAATTCGTACGTGGCAAGGTGGAACTGGTTTCTCTCGCTAAAGCCGAAGGCCGCATTGCCGCAGAAGGTGCGTTGCCTTACCCACCGGGCGTGCTGTGCGTAGTCCCAGGTGAAATCTGGGGGGGATCTGCTCAACGCTATTTCCTGGCGTTGGAAGAAGGGATTAATTTATTACCCGGATTTGCTCCAGAATTACAAGGCGTTTATATCCAGCAGGATGAAGATGGCTGGAACCGGGCTTACGGTTATGTCATGAAAGCATAATTAACTCCAGGGAGGCGGCATATTCTTGCCGCCAGACATACAGAGATATTCCTCGAATTTCAAGCGGAATGGATATGGCTGGAAAAAATTCGAGAAATATAAGAGCGAGAATGATCATGAGCAAATCCAATAATAAGATGGGGGTTGTGCAATTAACGATCCTGACAGCGGTCAATATGATGGGATCCGGCATAATTATGCTACCAACCAAGCTGGCCGAAGTGGGGACGATTTCTATCGTTTCCTGGCTGGTGACCGCCGTAGGCTCGATGGCCCTGGCCTATGCGTTTGCCAAATGCGGCATGTTCAGCCGTAAATCCGGCGGGATGGGCGGCTATGCCGAGTATGCCTTCGGTAAATCCGGCAACTTTATGGCCAACTACACGTACGGCGTTTCGCTACTGATCGCCAATATTGCCATCGCCATTTCTGCCGTGGGTTATGGCACCGAACTGTTCGGCGTTGCCCTGACACCATTGGGCATCTGTATAGCCACTATCGCCGTGCTGTGGCTGGCTACGGTTGCCAACTTCGGTGGAGCACGCATCACCGGGCAGATCAGCGGGATCACCGTCTGGGGGGTGATTATCCCGGTGGTCGGCATCTCGATTATCGGTTGGTATTGGTTCAGCGGTACCGCTTATCTAGCCGCCTGGAACCCGCATGCAGTGCCTACCTTTGAAGCCATCGGGTCTTCTATCTCGATGACTCTGTGGGCCTTCCTGGGTCTTGAATCTGCCTGCGCCAATACCGACGTGGTAGAAAACCCGGAACGTAACGTGCCTATCGCCGTACTCGGGGGCACCTTGGGTGCCGCAGTGATCTACATTGTTTCCACCAACGTGATCGCCGGTATCGTGCCGAATATGGAACTGGCTAACTCCACCGCTCCGTTTGGCCTGGCGTTCTCACATATGTTCAACCCAACGGTCGGTAAAATCATCATGGCATTGATGATCATGTCCTGCGTGGGTTCGCTGCTGGGCTGGCAGTTCACTATCGCGCAGGTATTCAAATCCTCTGCCGACAGCGGCTTCTTCCCGAAAATTTTCTCTAAAGTCAGTAAATCTGATGCGCCAGTGAAAGGCATGCTGACCATCGTGATTATTCAGAGCGTGATGTCGCTGATGACCATCAGCCCGTCGCTGAATAAGCAGTTTAACGTGCTGGTTAACCTGGCCGTAGTGACCAATATTATTCCGTATATCCTGTCGATGGCCGCGCTGATTATTATCCAGAAAGTAGCCAAAGTACCGGAGAACAAGGCACGTATTGCCAACGTGATTGCCGTGATTGGGGCGCTGTATAGCTTCTATGCGCTTTATAGTTCCGGTGAAGAGGCGATGATGTGGGGCGCTATTGCTACCTTCTTCGGCTGGACGTTGTATGGGTTGGTTTCACCTCGCTTTGAGATGACTGAGAAGAAGGTATGAGTTTTGATTACAAAGGGCGCTGCATGCAGCGCCCATAAAGTTGATGTCTAAATGGGCACTTCGGTGCCCATTTTGCTAACTCAAATCCGCCCCATTGCTGGCAATCACCTTCTTATACCAGTAAAAGGATTTCTTTCTGGTTCTGGCCAAGGTGCCATTGCCCTGATCATCGCGGTCCACATAGACAAAACCATAGCGCTTACTCATTTCCCCGGTAGAAGCAGAAACCAAATCGATGCAGCCCCAGGAGGTGTAACCCATCACCGGAATACCATCCTCGATAGCGTCCGCCATGGCTTTGATATGCTCACGCAAATAGCTGATGCGGTATTCGTCGTCGATCTCGCCCTGCGGGTTGATTTCGTCCTTCGCTCCCAGCCCGTTCTCCACCAGGAACAGCGGCTTCTGGTAACGGTCATACATCATGTTCATGGTGATGCGCAGGCCCAACGGATCGATACCCCAGCCCCACTCACTGGCTTGGATATGCGGGTTTTTCAGCGATTTGACGATATTGGCCGCGCTGCTGTTATGCTCGTTCATATCAGCCGAGGCGCAGCGGGAGGCGTAATAGCTAAAGGAGACAAAGTCGACGCTGTTTTTCAGGATCTCACTGTCGCCTGGCTCCATTGTTATAGTGATACCCTTTTCCTTAAACAGGCGCTTGGTGTATGACGGGTAAGCGCCTCGAGCCTGAACGTCGATGAAGAACAGATTCTCGCGGTCTTTCTCTAACGCAGCCCAAACGTCTTCGGGTTTACAGGACCACGGGTAGAAATTGCCCCCAGCCAGCATGCAGCCAACCTGATTGTGCGGGTTAACCTCATGGGCGATTTTGGTCGCTAACGCGCTGGCCAACAGTTCATGATGCGCAGCCTGATATTTCACCTGCTCCTGATTATCGCCTGGCTCGAACACCAGCCCCGCGCCGGAGAACGGGCTATGCAGCAGGATATTGATTTCATTAAACGTCAGCCAGTATTTCACCAGCCCGTCAAAGGCCTCAAAACAGGTACGAGCATAGTGGGTGAAGAACTCCACCATTTTCCGATTGCGCCAAGAACCGTATTCCCGCACCAGATGCATCGGCACATCAAAGTGGCATAGCGTGACCAGCGGTTCGATGCCGTGCTTTTTGCATTCGGTAAACACGTCACGGTAGAAAGCGATCCCTTCCGCGTTCGGCACCCTTTCATCCCCGTTAGGGAAAATGCGGCTCCAGGCGATCGAAGTACGGAATACGCTGAATCCCATCTCTGCCATCAGGGCAATGTCATCTTTATAGCGATGATAAAAATCTATGCCGACATGGCTAGGGTAGAACTCGTCTTCACGCAGCTCAAAGCGTTTTTCCTGACCCAGCTTTACCGCCAGCCGATCTTTGCCATGAGGGATCATATCCACCGTGGTCAGCCCTTTGCCGCCCTCAAGATAAGCGCCTTCGGCCTGGTTAGCCGCTAGTGCACCACCCCATAAAAAGTCTGCGGGGAAAACAGATGCTGGCATAAGATACCTCTTCTCAAATATGCATTTTTACAACAGGTTATACGGATAACGCGGGCGCCGATTTGGCTTTTTCGCTTTCCGCCTCTTCAGTCACCGGGATATCTTCAAAGCCCAGCAACAGCGTGAGGATAAAGGAAAGCACCACCGCCAAAATCATCACGCCAAACACCCAGACAATGGTCATTGGGTTGGCCGGATCAAAGAACTGCACGCTGGTAAATAGACCCGGAGAGGCCATCGAGTGGCTCGCCAACCCGGCAATTCCGGCCACGCCGCCGCAGACAAAACCACTGATCAGCGCGGCGATAAGCGGGCGCTTCAAGCGTATTGCCACCCCGTAGAGCGCGGGTTCGGAAATCCCGGCCACAATCGCCGATGCCGCCGCAGCCAGCGCCGTCTGACGCAGCTCCGGGTTTTTGGTCCGCCAGGCTACCGCCAACGATGAACCGCCCAGCGAGAGGTTGGCACCAATTTCAGAGGGCATCACCATGCCTTCTTTGCCGGTTTCCGCGATGGTTTGAATGATGGTTGGCGTAAATACGCGGTGCATCCCGGTCATCACCAGCAGCGGCCATAACCCGCCCATAATCGCTACGGATAACCACCCCAGATAGCTGTGAATGGTGTACACCAGCGCGGAAATGCCGCTACCAATCCAGATGCCCAGCGGGCCAATCAACAAGATGGCGATTGGCGCAGAGATCAGCACGATCAGCATCGGTTTGAGGAAGTTTTTCGTCACGGCTGGCGTGATGCGATCGACCCATCTTTCAATGTAGGAGAGCAACCAGGTCATGAACAACGCCGGGATCACCGTGTAGGTGTATTTTACCGCCGTGACCGGTATACCCATAAACTCAACCTGTTGGCCCTGCGCGGCTTTCGCCATCAGATCGATAAATGCGGGATGAACCAGTACCCCGGCGATGGCGATCGCCAGCGACATATTGGTTTTGAATTTCACCGCTGCGGAAGCGGCAACCATCACCGGCAGGAAGAAGAACGCCCCGTCGCCAATGACGTTGAGGATAATCAGCGTCGAGGAGCCTTTGCCGAACACGCCGGTCATATCGAGGATCATGGCGAGCAGTTTCACCATCGAGCCGCCGATAATGGCCGGGATCAGCGGTGACATGGTGCCAATCAGCGCGTCCAGGATCCCCGCACCGATACGTTTGAGAGTGATCTTGTTCTTTTCCGGCGCCGGTGGCTGGACTACCGACCCTTCGGGCAACAGTTTCAACACCTCGGCATAGGCCTGTGAAACGGTGTTGCCAATGATCACCTGGCACTGATTTTCGCTTCTTACCACGCCCAGTACGCCGCCAATTGCCTTCAGCCTGGCGGCATCAACAAGGGTGTCGTCGTTGAGCACAAAGCGTAAACGCGTCATGCAATGAGTCACCGCCGCGACGTTACTCGCTCCCCCAACTGCATCCACTATCGATCTTGATACTGCCGCATAATTCTTAGACATGAGGACCACTCTCATAGATAGGTAACCGGTTTCACACAAGAGTGTTGATATTGAGATTTCAGATCAACCTATAAATTTTTTTATTGTCTATTTTGTGATTGTGATCGACATGAATGGGTTCGAGAAGCTGCAAAGGCTCTGCTCTAATGCGGCGGAATGTGTAGAATGGGGATAATTGTTATAAGCCGGGAAAACCCTATGTCTACCATGCAGGAAGTGGCAAAAAAGGCAGGCGTCTCAAAAGCCACTGTTTCACGCGTTCTTTCCGGCAAAGGGTACGTCAGCGAAGCCACCAAAGATCAGGTATTTAAAGCCATCGAAGAGGCGGGTTATCGTCCCAATCTGCTGGCGAGAAATCTGGCCACCAATAAATCCCAGTGCATTGGCCTGGTGGTCACCAACACCCTCTATAACGGCAGTTATTTCAGCGAGATACTTTCCCAGGCGGCGCAAAAGTTGGAAGACAACGGCCGCCAGTTGATCCTGGTGGACGGTAAACACAGTGCCGCAGAAGAGCAAGAGGCGATCCGATTCCTGCTCGATTTACGCTGCGACGCCATCATCATCTACCCACGTTTCTTAACCATCGAAGCGATGGATGACATCATCGAGCAACACAAGCAACCTATCATGGTGGTTAACCGCAGGCTGAGAAAACACCAAAGCCACTGCATCTGCTGCGACCACAAAGGGGCCAGTTTTAAGGCAACAAAATACCTGATTGAACAGGGCCACAGGAATATCGCCTTTATTACCGGTTCACTGGATTCGCCAACGGCGATTGAGCGACTATCCGGCCATAAAGAAGCCTTAAATCAACACGATATTGAACTGGATGATAAGCTCATCATCAAAGGAAAGTGGACGCCAGCCAGCGGTGCGGCGGCGATGGAGTCCTTGCTCAAGGATAAGATCACCTTTAGCGCGGTACTCGCCAGCAACGATGATATGGCCGTTGGCGCCATCAAGAAATTGAACGAGGCGGGCATTGCCGTGCCCAATGACGTCTCGGTTATCGGCTTCGATAATATCCCTACGGCTCCCTATCTCTCCCCGGCGTTATCCAGCGTTAAAGACCCGGTGAGCGATATGATGAGCGAAGTGATCGACCGGCTGATCGCCATGCTCGACGGCGGCTATCTGTCGAAGGACAACGTTTTTACTTCTGAGCTGCTGGTTAGGGATTCTGTAGCCGTTGGGCCTTTTTGGCATAAGTAACTCTTTGAACCATTACGCAGGCCGTTATGACTGAAACAACCTGGCATCTCTATATGCTGCGAATGCCAAGCGGGATGCTGTACACCGGTATCACGACAGACGTCGCCCGGCGAGCGGCGCAGCATCAGGCCGGTAAAGGGGCTAAAGCCCTGCGCGGCAAAGGGGAGCTGAAACTGGTTTTTCACTGCCAGGTTAGGGATCGCTCGATGGCTTTGCGGCTGGAATATCGGGTGAAACAGTTGAGCAAAAAACAAAAAGAGGAGCTGATAGTGAATCCGCCCCTCTCATTGGAATACCTACTACCGGTAGTTAAAAGCGACTAAAGGGTGCCGAATACTCCACCAGCCCATTCACACCGCTCAGTGCATCTTCCGCCAACGGATAAACCTGGAATGCGGCTTCCGCTCCTGGCCAGCGGCAATGCAGATCGAACTGGGCAGCCGTTTTAAAGCCGAAACGCCCGTAGTAAGCCGGTTCGCCCAGCACCACCACGGCGGCATAGCCGAACTCATTCAGCGCATCCAACCCTTCGTAAACCAGCTTTTCGGCCAGCCCTTGGCGACGCAGGCTTTCCTCTACCGCCAACGGCGCAAGGCCAACCCATTGGCGATCCTCGCCCGCAACGTCAACCGGACTGAATGCGGCATAACCGACCACGCCACCCTCTTCGTCGGTGGCAACGATGCCCAGCGTCAACAACCCGTCTTCACGCAGTTGTTGTACCAGCTCGGCTTCGTCATCACGGCCAAAGGCGTTACGCAGCAGCGCATCAATACCTGCGGCATCCACCGGGATTTCAACGCGGATCAGCATGGCTGCGGCACACGGGAAGTTTGCGCCGTGCCCTCCTGCAAACCTGCTTCCACAAAGTCTGCTAACCGCAGCAGCCCAACGCGTAACGGCGTAGGCATCGCATCCAGATCGATAGCGTCCATCAGATTTTTTACATACAGGCCCAATTCGGTATCTCCTTCAATCTGCAACCGACGCTGGAAAAACAGCGTGTCGGGATCTTGCTTACGTGCCGCAATCAAGATCAGATCGTTGGCTTCGCCGCTGAAGCTGACGTCCGCCTCAGCCTGTTGGCTCACCACCAGCCTATCGTTTTCTACCGTCATAAACCATTGCAGTGCCAGATCGCGCACTTCAATCTTCAGCCAGCGCGATTCGAGAAATTCTAAATCTCCCTCAGCCAGCGCCTGACGGAACTGCCAGCTCAGCACCTGTTGCAAAACCTGACGCTGCAGAGCAAACGGCGTGAATTTTAACGGTACGCGCAACAGCGACGGCCCTTGACGCACAATGCGTGCTCGTAGTTTTTCCAACACTGTTATTCACTCCTTTCTACTCAGTCTGAGGTTATTTTGCCACATTGCGGCTACGCGTAACCGGTCTATATCAACAAATGGTGCAATTAACGCTCATCTTGCCCTACAGATTTCAAGTTACTGCTTGAATATCAATACGCCAGAAGCTGCCTCAAATCAAAGCTTGTTAACCTCGGGTTCACTAAAATTGTCTCCCCTTTTACATCATTGCCAGGCGAATCAATGGCCCGGCAACGTTTATCACAGCATATACCTGGCCAGGTATATAGCTGGGATCAGGATAGATCTATGGAGCTGCTTTGCCCCGCTGGCAACCTGCCGGCCTTGAAAGCCGCGGTAGATAATGGCGCAGACGCCGTTTACATCGGCCTGAAAGACGATACCAATGCGCGCCACTTTGCCGGGCTGAACTTTACTGAGAAGAAGCTGCAGGAAGCGGCTGACTATGTGCACCGGCATGGCCGCAAGCTGCATATCGCCATCAACACCTTTGCTCACCCCGATGGCTACGCACGCTGGCAGAGAGCCGTGGATATGGCCGCCCAGTTGGGTGCCGACGCGCTGATCCTGGCTGATTTGGCAATGCTGGAGTACGCAGCGGAACGTTATCCGCAGGTGGAGCGCCATGTTTCGGTGCAAGCCTCTGCGACCAATGAAGAAGCCATCCGTTTTTATCAACGCCACTTTGATGTGGCCCGCGTGGTGCTGCCTCGTGTGCTGTCGATGCACCAAGTGAAGCAATTATCACGCACCAGCCCAGTACCGTTGGAAGTGTTCGCCTTTGGCAGCCTGTGCATCATGGCCGAAGGGCGGTGTTACCTCTCCTCTTATCTGACTGGGGAATCGCCTAACACCGTGGGCGCCTGCTCACCTGCCCGCTTTGTACGCTGGCAACAAACACCGCAGGGGATGGAATCGCGCCTGAATGACGTACTGATCGACCGTTATCAGGACGGCGAAAACGCCGGTTACCCAACGCTGTGCAAAGGCCGCTATCTGGTGGATAACGTGCTCTATCACCCGCTGGAAGAGCCCACCAGCCTGAATACGCTGGAGCTGCTGCCAGAGCTACTGGCCGCCAATATTGCCTCGGTGAAGATTGAAGGCCGCCAACGCAGCCCTGCCTATGTCAGCCAGGTTGCGCGCGTCTGGCGCCAGGCCATAGATCGCTGTATGGCCAACCCGGCTGGCTATACAGCCGACGCAGCCTGGATGGAAACGCTCGGCGCAATGTCCGAAGGCACCCAGACCACGCTTGGCGCGTACCACCGCAAATGGCAGTAGGAGAAACCATGAAATATGCATTAGGCCCGGTGCTCTACTACTGGCCAAACAGCGAGATAGAATCCTTCTATCAGCAGGCGATAAGCAGCAGCGCCGATATTATCTATCTTGGCGAGAGCGTCTGCACCAAACGGCGTGAAATGAAAGTAGGTGACTGGCTGGCGCTGGCGCAGGAGATCGCCAAATCGGGTAAGCAGGTGGTGATCTCTACCCTGGCTTTGCTACAGGCACCCTCAGAGCTGAATGAGCTGAAGCGTTATGTGGAGAACGGCGAATTCCTGATCGAAGCCAACGATCTTGGTACGGTGAATATGGCCGCCGATCGCGGTTTGCCGTTTGTCGCCGGGCATGCCCTCAATTGCTACAACGCCTACACTCTGCGCCTGCTGCACAAGCAGGGCATGATGCGCTGGTGCATGCCGGTAGAGCTTTCACGCGACTGGCTGGTCAATTTATTGCAGCAATGTGATGAGTTAGGGTTCCGCCAGGGGTTTGAAGTGGAAGTGTTAAGTTACGGGCACTTGCCACTGGCCTATTCGGCGCGCTGTTTTACTGCACGCTCGGAAAACCGGGGCAAGGATGAATGCGAAACCTGCTGCATCAAATATCCGCAGGGGCGCATCGTCAATTCTCAAGAGAACCAACAGGTGTTTGTGCTCAACGGTATCCAGACCATGAGTGGCTACTGCTACAACCTGGGCAACGAACTGACCAGCATGCAGGGGTTGGTGGATATTGTACGCCTGTCGCCACAGGGCGTAGAAACACTGGCGATGCTCGACAGCTTCCGAGCTAATGAGCAAGGTCAGCAGCCGCTGACGTTAACCGACCATACCGAATGCAACGGTTACTGGCGGCGCGTAGCCGGGTTGGAGCTGGTGCAGTAAATCCAGGCTCCCCCCTCACCCCAACCCTCTCCCAAAGTATAGACCGAGTACCACGTGAATACGTACTTAGGGAGAGGGAACCAGTCCAGAGCCGCGGTTAGGTACAGGAGCCGATTTGTAGCACGTTAAAATCTCTCTACACTCAGCGTTTACGAAATAGATTGCGCAGCCCCACGCGGTTACGCACGGCTCCAACGCCAATACCAATCAGCGTATAAATCGCCCCCAATAGCAGCAGCATGGCCACGTCCCCGCCGACATCACGCAGCGATAGCCCCATCTGATTCACGCCAGCAATGGCTTTGGTCGCCCAGGTTGAGGGGATCATCGATGAAATCGCCCTGACCCACTGCGGCATCGCTTGCAGCGGCCAGATGGTGCCAGAAAGGTAAAACACCGGGGTGGTGATAAACGACAGCGTCAGGTAGATCATTTCCACGCTGCGCAAGCATTCGGTCACCAGCTTGCCTAACCCAAGCACCGCTAGCAGGAACGGGAAGGTCAGCAGCAAGATCTCGGGGATCGTCGCAGTCTGTCGATAGCCCAAAACCCAGGGCCACAGCACAAATAACACAATCGACAGGAACAGCCAGATCGGCAACAGGGCCGATAGCCCCCCCAGATAAACAGGAAGCGACGGCTTGCCGCCCGGCGTTCCTTTCAACACAATGCTGACGCGCACGCAGGCAATCAACAGCGAGTGCTGCAATAACATCACTAACAACCCTGGGAAGATAATCGCCGCAAAACTGATACCGGGGTTGAATACGTCCAGCGTTTGGCTCTGGATCGGCATCATGATCACCTGAGCCTGCCGTTCGCTGAACCCACTTCGCATCAACAGTGAGGTGTTGTACTGGCCGAGCAACTGCTGGTAAGCAGCCACCACGTCCTGCTGGATCTGGCCGTTTGCCAGCCGGTTGGTGGCATCACCGAACACCGGGATCTCAATGTTTTTGCCATTGAGGATCTTCTTCTCCAGATCCACCGGCATGATGATCACTGCAAACAGTTTGCGCCAACCCAGATCGCGTTTTGCCTCGTCCAAGCTGTCGTAAGTTTGGATGGCGATCTTCGGGGTGGCATCCAACTGGCGGATAAGCTGGCGGCTGGCGGTGCTGTGATCCTGATCGATCACTGCCACCGGTAGATCCCACACCGTGCGGTTGGCATAAACCGTGCTCATGATGCACAACGACAGGATCAACATTAGCCACATCGGCCGTTCCAACATGCTCGTCAATACTTTGCGGAAGGTGAGCCAATAGCTTTTCATCCCACCGTCTCCTCTTTTGCCAGCCGCTTCAGCAGCCGGTTACGCACCAACAGTGCGGTCACCAACGGGTAGACAATCAGCAGCGCACATACGCTGAGGATGGCGCTGGCGGGCACCTGACGCAGGAAGACGTCGAACATGGCGTACAGCGCGTGGGTAAGAGGCTCGATATTGGAGATGATGCGTGCGGGTAGCGGCATGGAAAGCTCGGGTACTGCCATGCCAGAGAAAGTCAGTGCAATACTCACCAACATGCCAATCAGGGTGTAGGCGGTAATGGCGCTGCCGGTAAAGGTGTAGAGCAACAGGCCGATGCTTTGTGCCGCCATCACGTAGAAGAAGCCAATCATCAGCATAAACAGCGGGTTGCCGCTGACGCGAGCGTCAAAAATGCCCACCAACGCAGCAATCTCAACCATCAGCAAAGTGGTAAAGCACAGGGTGTAAGGGGCCAGTTTCCCCAGCAGGGCCAGGCTAAAGGGCTTGGCTTTCAGCAAGGACTTGCTGCGCGCCATCACGTAAATCATGCAGGTAACCACAAACAGCTGCAGCATATGAATGGTAGCGGCAAACTGCTGATAATAGATATAGCTGCCACTGGCATTGAACAGGCTGCCGTAGTTGAGGGTGACATCCGCCAGCGGCGGCAGCGACTTGCCCATGGCCCCGGCAATGATCGAGCGGTAATTGGCGTTGGCCTCGGCCATCAGGCCGCTGAAATCCTGAGTAGAATACAGCCCGGCACCGTAAAACAGCGCGTTGTAATACAGCACCACGCTCGGCTGATTGCCCGCCAGCGCGTCCGCCTCAAAATCGGCCGGGATAGACAGCAAAGCATAATCCTGCGCGCTACGCAGACGGCGCAACGACTCATCAAGACCGCCGTCATAGGCTTGCACATGGGCATGAGAACCCGCATCCAGCTTGCGGATCAGATTTTTGGATAGCGGGCTGTGATCGTTATCCACCACCGAGACCGGCAGATCGAGCAAGGTCCCTTCCGAGAAGTTACTGCTGATCAGGCCAAACAGGATCAACGGGAAGATCCACCCCAGCCAGTGCACCACCGGCCGGCGAAAAGCGATGCGGCACTCGTTGCTGAACGCGTGGCTGAAGCAGCGCCAACCTGCCCTTACTCTTTCCATTGCCATAAGGTGCTCATCCCTGGGCGCAGGCCATCTATCGGCTGCGACGGATACAAACGAACTTCAAAGGTTTTCAGATCAAAGTCACCGGTGGCTCGCGTGGCACGCTTGGTAGCGTAATCCCCCAACGGGGCGATATAGCGCACTTCTGCCTCGATCGTTTGGTCTTTCAACGCTGGGACGCGCAACTGGACCTTATCCCCCTTGCGGACATGCGCCAGAATATCTTCCCGCAGGTTAAACACGAAATAGGCGTCCGGTACGCGGATCAACGTCATCAACGGGCTGGAGGCGTTGAGCAGCTCACCGACTTCAGCCGGGATCGGCCCCACTTCGCCATCAACCGGAGCTTTAACCAGTAGATCGTCGGTCTGGGCCTGAATTTCTAGCAGGTCTTGCTCGGAGGCCCGCAGGGCTGCTTCATATTTCTGCCGCAGTTCAATGCGATCGCCATTGATGCCTTCGTCCAAATTGGCTTTGGCGGCCTGCACCTGTTGATAGGCGGTATCACGCGCACGGCGTGAGCTGTCCAATTCAGATTTGGATACATAACCCTTGCTGGCAACGCTCAGGTTACGGTCGTAATCGTGTTGGGCATTCTGGTATTGCGCCTCGGCCTGTGCCAGATTGGCCCGCAGGTTACGGATGCTTTCTTCACGGGTGCCATGCAGCGATTGGTCCAACTGCGCTTGGGCCTCATCCTTTGACGCCTGCGCCGAACGTAGCTGGGCCATCAGTTCCGGGCTTTCCAGCCGCAGCAGCAATTGCCCGGTTTTCACATCGTCCCCGCGCTCTACCAGGCGCTCGATCACCCGGCCCTTGGCTTTGGAAGCGACGATCACTTCGGGGGCATCCACTTCGCCCTGCAACAACAAATCCTGATTATGCGCGCGAAATAGCACCGCCATGGCGATAGCTATCCCCATCAGCAGCAGGGTAAACAGCGTCTTCTTCTTCATTACTTCAGCCCCTTGAACATCAGCGTGCAAACAAAAACCATCATAGCTGTAAAAAAACCATTATTCTCATAAGGATATTGCGAGCACATATATCCCCTTTTATAACCGTATTTTCGATTATGCTTTTAACACAAAAAGCATAATCGCTTTTTTAGTTGCAGATCCCTGCAATCGCCCTTTAAGCGATCAACCTGATAAGCACAATGGACGATGAAATGACTGAACACACACGGGTACCGCTTTCGGTACTGGATTTATCCCCGATCCCTCAGGGAGCCAAGGCACGCGATGCGTTTCACTGCTCGCTGGATTTGGCGCAACATGCCGAAAAGTGGGGCTATCAGCGCTACTGGCTAGCGGAACACCACAATATGACTGGCATCGGCAGTGCCGCGACATCGGTATTACTGGGTTATTTAGCCTCCGGTACGCAGAGCATTCGCCTCGGTTCAGGTGGCGTGATGTTGCCAAACCATGCGCCGCTGGTGATCGCCGAACAGTTCGGCACCTTGGAATCTCTCTATCCTGGGCGTATCGATCTGGGGCTTGGCCGGGCACCGGGTACCGACCAACGCACCATGATGGCGCTGCGTCGCCACCTCTCTGGCGAGGTAGATAACTTCCCGCGTGACGTGCAGGAACTGCAACATTACTTTGGCGAAGTACAGCCGGGGCAAGCAGTGCAGGCCGTACCGGGCCAAGGGTTACATGTGCCAATCTGGCTGTTGGGGTCCAGCCTGTACAGTGCGCAGTTGGCGGCACAGCTCGGCTTGCCGTTTGCCTTCGCCTCGCACTTTGCGCCAGATATGCTGTTCCAGGCACTGAATGTGTACCGCGAGAACTTTACGCCGTCTGAGCAGTGCCAGCAGCCGCACGCGATGGTGTGTGTCAACGTGGTCGCCGCAGACAGCGATCAAAACGCCCGTTTCCTGTTCACTTCCATGCAGCAGCAGTTTATCAACCTGCGCCGTGGCTCACCAGGCCCACTGCCACCGCCGGTCGATAATATCCACGCGCTGTGGACAGCAGGCGAGCAGTATGGCGTCGATCAGGCACTGCGCATGTCGATCGTCGGTAGCGAAATCACCATCCGCCATGGCCTGCAAAGCCTGCTGCGTGAAACCGGTGCGGATGAGATCATGGTTAACGGCCAGATTTTCGATCATCAGGCGCGTTTACGGTCGTTTGAGATTGTTACCGGGGTGAAAGGCGACTTAGTGAAGGGATGAATGATAAGGGCACCATAATGGTGCCCTTGTTCGATTAACGCTGGATGAGGTAACGAATGGTTGGCCCATCCTGCTGAATATCCAGCACCTTGTAGCCGTGGTTACGGGCATCGAGTGGAATATTATTGATTGACTGCGGGCAGTCGCTGATCACTTCCAGTATTTCGCCCGGTTTCAGCTGCGGCATAGCCTCTAACGTAGCCACCGCCGGATAAGGACAAGGCTCTCCCACCATATCCAACCGGTAATCCGGCACGATCTCGGTCTGTTTCATGCTTCACTCCTTAAATTCACCACCTGCGCATCTGGCTTGGCGCGGAAAAAGCGTTTCTCCCACCACAGCATCGCGGCAAAGGCTATGGCCAGCAGCAGATAGGTCACCAGCAGGCCGCCGATCGGCCCGAAGGTATCCAGCAGGTTAATCTTGTCGTAGTTGGTCGCCAGGGCTGGCGCCAGATCGTCCCAGTAGTAGGCTAACAGCGTGGCGCCGATAATGTTGCCCAACCCCACCCACCAGTAATGGACCTGGCCTTCTACCGCACGATACATCCAGCCGGTTTCGCAGCCGCCCGCCAGCACAATACCGAAGCCAAACAGCAGGCCGCCCAGTACCGCATTGGGCCCTGCCCACATGATCTTCGGCGAGACGCCCAATTGCACATAGCTGAAGATGCCGATGGCGCTGACCGCCATGCCGATAATAATCGCTTTGGCCATATGCGTACGGCCAGTGATCCACAGATCGCGGAACGCTGAGGTAAAGCAGATCTGCGCCCGTTCAATCAGCAGACCAAAACCGATACCAAACAGCATGGCAATGCCGAGTTTCGGCGCATCAAACAGCGTCCATAATGACCAGGCCACCGTAAGGCAGAAAATCACCATCCCCAAACGGAAACGACGGCGTGCCTGCTCGGGTTTTTGCGTCAACGGCGAGGCCGCTTTCACTCTTTGCAGCTTGACCGGAATACGGAACATCGGCAGCAAGGTGAATTTGGCACCGAAGTAAGAACCGGCCGCCGTTGCCAGCGCAAAAAACCAGGCATGCAGCGAGAACTGTGGAATACCGGTAAAGAAGGCCGCCAGGTTACACCCCATCGCCAAACGCGCGCCAAAACCGGCAATAATGCCGCCCAGCAACGCCTGTGCAATGCGGATACGGTGTTGTGGCATACGTAATTTGATGTTGTTGGCCCACAGCGCGGCGGCGATACAACCCGCAAACATACCGATTATCATGCGCCCATCGATACGATCGAGTGGTGTGCCCTGTAGGCCGATCACCTTAAAGTAGCCCCACTGCTCGGGGTGGAAACCCAACCACTGCAAGATATGGCCGCCCCAGCGGGTAAATTCACCGGTGACCGCCCAGAAGGTGCCGGTCATGCCGAAATAATAGGTCGAGAGGATCCCGGCTGCGATCACCGCCGGTAAAGGCGCCCAAAAGCGCACCAGGTATTGAGATTTGAATTGTTGCCAGTTCACGGCAGCTCCTGTGCATCCGTAAGATAAACCTTGCGAATGATACGCCCTTTAGCGGTATTAACTGAGATGCCAGGCAAAAAAAAACCAGTCCGAAGACTGGTTTCTTAAGCTGATTAACCGTATACGGTCAAATCAACGGTTATGCATCACCGAAACGGCGACGTGGTGCGGCAGGAGCTGCTGCATCGTCACGGCGTGGTGCTGGCTTGTCACGGTTGAAGTTACCGCCACGGCGTTCGCCACCGGCAGCATTACCGCCTTCACGACGCTCACCGAAAGAACGGCGTGGTGCTGGTGCACCTTCGCGACGCTCGCCGTTGAATGGACGGGCACCGCCACGGCGCTCACCACCGTTACCACCGGCAGGACGCTCACGACGCTCATGCGGCTGTGCGTCGCCCAGCAGTTGCATGTTCATCGGCTTGTTCAGAATGCGGGTGCGAGTGAAGTGATTCAGGATCTCGCCCGGCATGCCTTTTGGCAGCTCGATGGTGGAGTGGGAAGCAAACAGCTTGATGTTACCGATGTAACGGCTGCTGATGTCACCTTCGTTAGCGATCGCGCCAACGATATGACGAACTTCCACGCCGTCATCACGGCCAACTTCAATGCGGTACAGCTGCATTTCACCCACGTCACGGCGTTCGCGACGTGGACGCTCAGCGCCACCATCACGGCTGTCTGGACGTGCATCACGACGACGGTCGTTGCTACGCTCGCCACCGCGATCATCACGGTCGTTGAACTCACGACGTTGACGCGGTTTGAACACTGGATCGGGTGGCAGGATCAGAGGACGTTCGCCCTGCGCCATTTTCAGCAGTGCAGCGGCCAGAGTTTCCATATCCAGATCTTCACCCGGTTGCAGCTTAGCCAGCAGCGCACGGTACATATCCAGATCGCTGCTTTCCAGTTGCTGCTGAACTTTAGCGGCAAACTTGGCCAGGCGGCGCTCACCCAGCAGATCTGCGTTTGGCAGCTCGACTTCAGGGATGGTCAGCTTCATGGTGCGTTCGATGTTACGCAGCAGGCGGCGTTCGCGGTTTTCTACGAACAGCAGTGCGCGACCAGCACGGCCCGCACGACCGGTACGGCCGATACGGTGAACGTAAGACTCTGAATCCATAGGGATATCATAGTTTACTACCAGACTGATACGCTCAACGTCCAGACCACGAGCGGCAACGTCGGTGGCGATCAGAATATCCAGACGGCCACTTTTCAGACGCTCCAGGGTCTGCTCACGCAGCGCCTGGTTCATATCACCGTTCAGTGCGGCGCTGTTGTAACCGCTGCGCTCCAGCGCTTCAGCCACTTCCAGGGTCGCATTTTTGGTACGTACGAAGATGATCGCCGCGTCAAAATCTTCCGCTTCCAGGAAACGCACCAGCGCTTCGTTTTTACGCATGCCCTGCACGGTCCAGTAGCTCTGGCTGATGTCTGGACGAGTAGTGATGCTGGACTGAATGCGCACTTCCTGTGGATCTTTCATGAAGCGACGGGTAATACGACGGATCGCTTCCGGCATGGTCGCAGAGAACAGCGCGGTCTGATGTTCAGCCGGGATCTCCGCCATGATGGTTTCTACGTCTTCGATAAAGCCCATGCGCAGCATTTCGTCGGCTTCGTCCAGAACCAGGCCTTTCAGGCCAGAAAGGTTCAGGGTGCCACGTTTCAGGTGATCCAGCAGACGGCCTGGGGTCCCTACTACGATTTGCGGGCCCTGGCGCAGAGCGCGCAGCTGCACGTCATAACGTTGGCCACCGTACAGGGCCACCACGTTAACGCCATGCATGTGCTTGGAGAAATCGGTCATGGCTTCAGCTACCTGAACCGCCAGTTCGCGGGTTGGAGCCAGTACCAGGATTTGTGGTGCTTTCAGGGCTGCATCGAGGTTGTGCAGCAGGGGCAGCGAGAACGCCGCAGTTTTACCACTACCGGTCTGCGCCATGCCCAGCACGTCGCGACCGTTCAACAGGTGAGGAATACACTCAGCCTGGATCGGTGATGGTTTTTCGTAGCCCAGATCGGTCAGGGCAGCAATGATCGGAGCAGACAGCCCCAGGTCAGCAAAAGAGGTTTCAAGCTCAGTAGTCATGTACACGTGCCTCATTAATAATGGCAGCCAGTCTACATAACTCGTCGAGAAAATTTTCAGTCATTTTCATTGAAAAGTGTGAACCGGCTCAAATTAGATTATAAAACAGACAAAAAAGCCCTCGCCCGTCAAGGCGATTACTTTGGTCAAAAAACCAATGTAAATCAGGCTGATAAGTGTCCGTCAGCTATTGCTGGTCCGATTCCGATAGGTCGTCTTGTTCTTGGCCCAACAGCGCCAATTCCAACAATGCATAGCGGTGCTCAACAAAGTTATGAACGTTGTTAGCCACCGTCAGTTTGAACAGCGCCGAAGCGGTGTCCTTGTCCCCCAGACTTAGGTAGTGCTTACCTAAATAGAAGTCAGTTTCACTGAGATGCTCAGCGAGCGAAGTGTTATCCGTTGCATCTGCCTTGAGGCGTTCCATCAGCGTTTTTTCGCTGATTTTGCCCAGGTAGAATTCGACAATATTCCATCCCCATTGCCCTCTGTCCGATTTGTCATAACGCTGCTGGAGCGATACGGTAGCCATCTTGGGATCGATTTCTCTCTCCACCAGATAAAGCCACAGCGAACGGAAGGGATCGTTTGGGTCGTCTTGATAAAACGCCTGCAGATCATCCTGCGCCAACGGGAAGCGGCCGCCATAATACAGTGCGATGCCCCGGTTTAAACGCGCGTAATTGTAAGTTGGATCAAGCTCTAGTACAGAATCAAACGCTTCATAGGCAGCATCAAAATTGCCTGCCTGCGTTAAGTAAATGCCCAGGTAGTTGAAAACTTCTGGCATATCAGGACGTATCGCTAGCGCTTGTGAAAAATCATTGCGCGCTAGAGCACGTAAACCAAGGCTATCATACAGCACACCGCGCTCATATAAAAGCTGTGCTCGCTCATCGTCCGTTAATGCCCGGCTGGCAAGGATTTGTTCCATGCGCGCCAGGATCACTTCCTGCTGCAGCGTAGGCTGCAACGGAATAGCCAGAACTTCGTCTTTACGCCAATCATGGTTGCTGCATCCTGCCAGCAATAGTGCTGTCGCAACGTAACACCAGCGCAAGAAAGGCTTCATTTCCCACTCCCGAAGACAAACATTGGATGAACGTCCTGTCCTCCGCTTGCTAATACGCGAGTATCCTACCCACGCGATAAGGACAGCCCCCAACCCTAACGGCAGGGAGCTGTAAAACTGCTGATACAGTTATTCTGCTTCTGGTGCAGGAGCCGCAGCGGATTCTGGCGCTGTAGCTTCTTTGATGCTCAGACGCACACGGCCCTGGCGATCAACTTCCATTACCTTAACCGGTACTTCCTGACCCATCTGCAGATAGTCGGTCACTTTCTCAACGCGCTTGTCGGCGATTTGAGAGATGTGCACCAGGCCTTCTTTACCGCCGCCGATGGCCACGAAGGCACCAAAATCAACGATACGGGTCACTTTACCCTGATACACACGGCCAACTTCGATCTCAGCGGTGATCTCTTCGATGCGGCGGATAGCGAACTTCGCTTTGTCGCCGTCGGTTGCAGCAATCTTCACTGTACCGTCATCTTCAATTTCGATGGTGGTGCCAGTTTCTTCGGTCAACGCACGGATGACTGAGCCACCTTTACCGATCACATCTTTGATCTTGTCTGGATTGATCTTGATGGTGTGAATACGCGGTGCGAACTCAGAGATATCGCCACGCGGCGTGCTGATAGCCTGTTCCATCACGCCCAGAATGTGCAGACGCGCACCCTTGGCCTGGTTCAGAGCCACCTGCATGATTTCGCGGGTGATACCTTCAATTTTAATGTCCATCTGCAGCGCGGTGATACCCTCGCGGCTACCGGCCACTTTGAAGTCCATGTCGCCCAGGTGATCTTCGTCACCCAGAATATCTGACAGTACGACAAAGTTTTCTTCTTCTTTCACCAGGCCCATTGCGATACCCGCAACGGCGGCCTTGATTGGCACACCTGCGTCCATCAGTGCCAGAGAAGCACCACAAACGGAAGCCATTGAAGAAGAACCGTTGGATTCTGTGATTTCAGACACCACACGTACGGTGTACGGGAAATCTTCTGGTTTAGGCATCATAGCTAAAACGCCACGTTTTGCCAGACGACCATGGCCGATTTCACGACGCTTCGGTGAACCTACCATGCCGGTTTCACCAACAGAGTACGGAGGGAAGTTGTAGTGGAACAGGAAGCTGTCGGTTTTCTCGCCCATCAGCTCGTCGATGTTCTGTGCGTCACGCGCGGTACCCAGAGTGGCGGTAACCAGCGCCTGAGTTTCACCACGGGTGAACAGTGCGGAACCGTGGGTACGTGGCAGAACGCCAGTGCGCACGTCCAGACCACGGATCATGTCTTTCTCACGGCCATCGATACGCGGCTCGCCACGCAGCACACGGCTACGTACGACGTTTTTCTCAACGGTGCCGAGGATGTCCTGAATTTCAGACGCGTCCAGAGTTTCGTCTTGCGCCAGCAGAGTTTCCACTACGCTGTCTTTGATCGCATCAACCTGAGCGTAACGCTCTTGTTTTTCGGTGATGTGGTAAGCATCGCCCAGACGGCTTTCAGCCAGCTCAGCTACGCGCGCATGCAGCGCTTCGTTAACTGCAGGTGCCTGCCAATCCCACTTCGGCTTGCCAGCTTCGGCAACCAGAGCGTTAATGTTTTCGATAACGATTTGCTGTTGGTCATGGCCAAACACGACTGCGCCCAGCATCTGATCTTCGCTCAGCACGTCAGCTTCGGATTCCACCATCAGTACTGCACCAGCGGTACCGGCAACCACCAGGTCCAGACGGCTTTCTTTCAGCTCATCGGTAGTTGGGTTCAGTACGTACTGATCGTTGATGTAACCCACGCGTGCAGCACCGATTGGGCCATTGAACGGAATACCGGACAGGCTCAGGGCAGCAGAGGCACCGATCATCGCTACGATGTCTGGGTTCACCTGTGGGTTCACGGAAACCACGGTAGCGATCACTTGCACTTCGTTCAGGAAGCTATCTGGGAACAGTGGGCGGATCGGACGGTCGATCAGACGGGAAGTCAGGGTTTCGCCTTCGCTCGGACGGCCTTCACGACGGAAGAAGCTACCCGGGATACGGCCAGCAGCGTAGGTACGCTCCTGATAGTTCACGGTCAGAGGGAAGAAGCTCTGGCCTGGTTTGGCTTTCTTCTGGCCTACTACGGTGACGAATACTGCAGTGTCATCCATGCTCACCATCACGGCGGCAGTGGCTTGACGTGCCATCATACCGGTCTCAAGCGTCACGGTGTGTTGGCCATACTGGAATTTGCGAATAATCGGAGTCAGCAAAATTTAATCCTTAATTGGGGGCGCGCAATCGTTCTTCGACTCGACACGCCTGTGGTTCACTGACCTTCTCACTACATCCTCGCGACTAATGACAATCCTTATCTCTCATGAGATAAAGCCTCTCATTAGCCGCGCGAACCTCTGTAACGGAAGATCCTCAGTAATACATTAACCTGATTTGCTTATGCTTCCTAGAAGAAAGGGGCCACATTTGGCCCCTTTCTCCTGAAACTTGCTCAATTAGCGACGCAGACCCAGACGCTCGATCAGGCTGGTGTAACGTGCTACATCTTTACGCTTCAGGTAGTCCAGCAGCTTACGACGCTGAGAAACCATACGCAGCAGACCACGACGGCTGTGGTGATCTTTTTTGTGCTCTGAGAAGTGGCCTTGCAGATGGTTGATCTGCGCAGTCAACAGGGCAACCTGAACTTCGGTAGAACCGCTGTCGTTAGTACCACGACCGAAGTCAGCTACGATTTTAGCTTTAGCTTCAACACTTAGAGACATTGTCATACTCCAAAATTATAGATAATAAATACAGGCGCCGATCTCTAATTCAGCAACCCAATGCATAAGCTGCGCCATTCTACTCTTAGCGCAGGGCGATCGCAAGGCGGGCAGGTCAGTCGAAATATTCGACAACCAGGCGGCGCGGTGCGACTCGGCCATCATCGGCAATCTCGCCAATGCCGATAAATTTACGTTCTTCGCCTTCGGTAATGCGCACCAGACCCGAGGCCGGGGCCCCTGCGGCCTGCACCGGCTGCCCCTGTTTGACGTAACCCGCTACCGCTGGCAGCAGGTTCACCTCAGGGAAGTCTTCGGCCGGGCTATCCATCGGCATCAGCAACGGATCGAGCAGTTCGCTCGGCGCGATACTCTGCTCCTGTGCCTGCTCCACTAACGCGTTCAGCTGTTCCAGCGTGACCATACGGGCGATCGGATACTTCGCCACTTGCAGGCGGCGCAGATAAATCACGTGTGCGCCACAGCCCAGCAACTCACCGAGGTCATCCGTGATAGTGCGGATGTAGGTGCCTTTTGAGCAGTGAATTTCCAGCTCAAGCTCATCCCCTTCCCAGCGGATAAACTGCAACTCATACACGGTTATGCTGCGTGCTTCACGCGGGACTTCGATACCCTGGCGAGCATACTCATACAGCTTTTTGCCCTGGTATTTCAGTGCGGAATACATCGAAGGCACCTGCTGGATGTTACCCCTGAAGGTGTCCAGCGCGGTATCGAGCTGCGCTTGGGTGAAGTTTACCGGGCGCTCCTGCACGATCTGACCATCGGCATCCGAGGTGTCCGTGCGCTGGCCCAAACGGGCAATCACGCGGTAACGCTTGTCGGAATCGAGCAGATATTGGGAGAATTTGGTGGCCTCACCCAGACAGATTGGCAGCATACCGGTCGCCAGTGGATCGAGCGCGCCAGTATGGCCCGCGCGGTTGGCATTATAGATACGCTTTACTTTTTGCAGGGCATCGTTAGACGACAGGCCCTGCGGTTTGTCCAGCAGCAGTACACCGTGAATGTCACGGCCGCGACGGCGAGGGCGACTCATTAAGCCTCCTCTTCATCGCCTGATGCATTGCGACGTTCGGCATCGTTCTTCACTACGTTGGTCACCAGGTTGGACATACGCATGCCTTCAACCAGTGAGTTGTCGTAGGAGAAGGTCAGTTCCGGCACTACGCGCAGGCGCATCGCTTTGCCCAGCAGCGTACGGATATAGCCAGAGGCATCCTGCAACGCTTTAATGCCGTTGGTCACCAGATCCGGATCGTGGTTTTCGGTCAGCACGTTCAGGAAGGTGACGTAAACTTTGGCGTAAGCCAGATCGCGAGACACTTCAACACCTGAAACGGTAGCCATGCCGACACGCGGATCTTTGACTTCACGCTGCAAGATCATCGCAATCTCTTTTTGCATTTCTTGTGCCACGCGTTGACCGCGGCTGAATTCTTTTGCCATTTGGAAACCCTCCAGACAAATCGGGGGGCACAAGGCCCCCCTAAAAACAGATTTAAGCGTTTTTCGAGGCTTAAGCGATAGTACGCTGGATCTCGATGATTTCGAACACTTCGATCATGTCGCCAACGCGCACGTCGTTGTAGTTCTTAACGCCGATACCACATTCCATACCGTTACGGACTTCGTTAACGTCATCTTTGAAGCGGCGCAGGGATTCCAGCTCGCCTTCATAGATAACCACGTTGTCACGCAGCACGCGGATTGGGTTGTGACGCTTGATGTTGCCTTCGGTCACCATACAGCCGGCAACAGCGCCGAACTTAGGTGATTTGAACACATCACGTACTTCAGCCAGACCGATGATCTGCTGTTTGTACTCAGGCGCCAACATACCGCTCATCGCCTGCTTCACTTCGTCGATCAGGTTATAGATCACGGAGTAGTAACGCAGATCCAGGCTTTCTGACTCAATCACGCGGCGGGCAGAAGCATCCGCACGCACGTTGAAGCCCAGGATGATGGCGTTGGATGCCGCAGCCAGGGTCGCGTCGGTTTCGGTGATACCACCTACGCCAGAACCCACAATCTTCACCTTCACTTCGTCGGTGGAGAGTTTCTGCAGTGAATCGGAAATCGCTTCACAGGTACCCTGTACGTCGGTTTTCAGCACGATGTTCAGTTCAGAAACTTCACCTTCGGTCATGTTCGCGAACATGTTCTCCAGTTTAGATTTCTGCTGGCGAGCCAGTTTGACTTCGCGGAACTTGCCTTGACGGTACAGCGCAACTTCACGCGCTTTCTTCTCGTCACGCACTACGGTTGCTTCGTCACCCGCAGCAGGAACGCTGGACAGGCCCAGGATCTCAACTGGGATAGAAGGACCCGCAGAGGTCACTTCACGGCCCAATTCGTCACGCATCGCACGAACACGGCCATACTCGAAGCCACACAGGACGATATCGCCCTTGTTCAGCGTCCCTTCCTGTACCAGTACGGTAGCCACTGGGCCACGGCCTTTATCCAGGAAGGATTCGATTACCACACCGCTCGCCATGCCGCTACGAACCGCTTTCAGTTCGAGAACTTCGGCCTGCAGCAGGATAGCGTTCAACAGTTCGTCGATACCGGTACCGGCTTTCGCAGATACGTGGACGAACTGAGCTTCACCGCCCCACTCTTCTGGCATAACGCCATACTGAGACAGCTCTTGCTTAACGCGATCTGGATCGGCTTCTGGCTTGTCAATTTTGTTAACCGCAACCACCAATGGCACTTTAGCCGCCTGAGCATGCTGAATGGCTTCGATGGTTTGTGGCATCACGCCGTCGTCTGCTGCTACTACCAGAACCACGATATCGGTCGCCTGAGCACCACGAGCACGCATTGAGGTAAACGCTGCGTGACCTGGGGTATCCAGGAAGGTGATCATGCCGTTTTCGGTTTCTACGTGGTAAGCACCGATGTGCTGGGTAATACCACCGGCTTCGCCAACTGCCACCTTGGTGGAGCGGATGTAGTCGAGCAGAGAGGTTTTACCATGGTCAACGTGGCCCATGATGGTCACGACTGGTGCACGAGACTCGGCACCTGCGCCGGTGTCACGGTCGCTCATCAGCGCTTCTTCCAGCTCGTTCTCACGACGCAGGATAACTTTGTGGCCCATCTCTTCGGCAACCAGCTGTGCGGTTTCCTGGTCGATGACCTGGTTGATGGTGGCCATGGCGCCCAGCTTCATCATCGCTTTGATGACCTGAGACCCTTTTACCGCCATCTTGTTAGCCAGTTCGGCAACGGTGATAGTCTCGCCAATCACCACGTCACGGTTCACTACCTGAGCTGGCTTGTTAAAGCCCTGCTGCAGGGTGCTTGGCTTACGCTTGCCTTTACCGCCACGGGTCATGGTGCGAGCTTCTTCGCGGTCTGCTTTAGACTCGGAGAGCTTGTTGCCTTTCTTCTGTTTGGTCGCTTTGCCACCGCGAGTACGGCTACGGCGCTCGCCTTCAACTTTGGCGTCGTTTTCGTCTTCGGCAGCACGAGCGTGCTCGGAGGTGGTTACGTGGTAGTCGGCTGTTTCAACCGCAGCACTTGCTGCTTCGGCTTCGGCCCACTTCTCACCGTTTTCTTCGGCCATACGGCGCGCTTCTTCCGCTACGCGTTTGGCGTCTTCTTCCACCTTACGGCGTACTTCTTCTTCCGCTTTACGTTTCAGTTCGGCGGCTTCGGCTTCACGGCGTGCTTTTTCTGCCTGAGCTGGCTTGGTCATTTCGTCGGTATGTTGATTGGTCACTTTTTCTTTTTCCGCTGAATTACGCTTAGCAATCTCCGCGGCCTCACGTTTGGCTTGCTCTTCGGCTGCGCGCTTAGCTTCTGCTTCGCGTTTCGCTAGCTCTTCCGCTTCGCGCCTTGCCTGCTCTTCCGCTTCACGCTGTGCCTGCTCAGCCGCTTCAGCCTGTTGGGCTTCCTGCGGATCGCGATTTACATAAGTGCGTTTCTTGCGGACCTCAATTTGCACCGATTTACTCTTACCGCCGGTGCTCGGAATATTCAAGGTGCTGCGCGTTTTGCGCTGCAACGTGAGTTTGCTTGGCGCACTACCGTGTTCACGGTTCAGGTGCGCCAATAAGGTTTCTTTCTCGTGCTGTGTCACAGAGTCGGTCTCAGACTTGTTGATCCCTGCATCAGCAAACTGCTGTACCAGGCGATCAACCGGTGTCTGTATCTCTGCTGCCAGCGATTTTACGGTTACATCTGTCGTCATGCTGTTCCTTCCTGCTACAGTTATTACGCGTTGTCGCCAAACCAACAGATATTACGTGCGGCCATAATCAGCTCGCCGGCTTGCTCATCGCTAAGCCCTTCAATATCAGCCAGATCGTCAACACCCTGCTCGGCAAGATCTTCCAGCGTACAAACCCCACGCGCGGCCAGTTTAAAGGCCATGCTGCGCTCAAGACCTGGAAGGTTGAGCAAATCATCAGCAGGTTTTTGGTCGCCCAGGCTTTCTTCCTGTGCCAGGGCCAGCGTGGTCAATGCAGCTTTGGCGCGATCGCGCAACGCTTCAACCATATCTTCATCCAGACCGTCGATTTCCAGCAGCTCTTTGATTGGCACGTAAGCCAGTTCTTCCAGCGTAGAGAAGCCTTCTTCGACCAGAACGGTGGCGAAATCTTCGTCGATATCAAGATACTTGGTGAAGGTATCAATGGCGGCATGAGCCTCGGCCTGATGCTTGGCCTGCAGATCGTCCGCCGTCATCACGTTCAGTTCCCAGCGATCATCATCACGATGCTGTTTCAACAGTTGGGAAGCTAAACGCACGTTTTGGCCATTACGGCCGATCGCCTGTGCCAGGTTGCTGGCTTCAACGGCGATATCCATCGTGCACCGATCTTCATCCACCACGATCGAGGCAACATCTGCCGGGGCCATGGCGTTAATGACGAACTGTGCAGGGTTATCATCCCACAGGATGATATCAATACGTTCCCCGCCAAGCTCGCTCGAAACGGCCTGGACGCGGGCACCGCGCATACCGACACAGGCACCGACCGGGTCGATACGCTTGTCGTTGGTTTTCACGGCAATTTTTGCACGGGAGCCAGGATCGCGGGCTGCCGCTTTAATCTCAATCACTTCTTCGCCAATTTCCGGCACTTCGATGCGGAACAGCTCTTTGAGCATATCCGGGCTGGAACGGCTGACGAACAGTTGCGCACCGCGCGCTTCCGGACGTACTGCGTACAGTACACCGCGGATACGGTCACCTGGGCGGAAGTTTTCCCGTGGTAGCATGTCTTCACGGCCAATGACCGCTTCGGCGTTGCTACCCAGATCCAGCGCAATGCTGTCACGGTTAACTTTTTTCACCACGCCGGTGACGATCTCACCTTCGTGTTGGCGGAAGGCGTCAACCACCATCGCACGCTCGGCTTCACGCACTTTCTGTACGATAACCTGCTTAGCGGTCTGAGTGGTGATACGGTCGAAGGTCACAGATTCGATCTGATCTTCGATATAACCGCCCAGTTCTATGGACGGATCTTCATACTGTGCAGCTTCCAGCGTGATCTCACGCGTTGGCTGGGTCACTTCATCAACGGCAACCCAACGGCGGAAGGTATCGAAATCGCCAGTCTTACGGTCAATGCTGACACGGACCTCGATTTCCTGCTCATATTTTTTCTTGGTGGCGGTGGCTAAAGCGGTTTCCAGGGCTTCGAAAATCTTCTCACGTGGTAGGGATTTTTCATTGGAAACTGCTTCAACAACAGCCAGAATCTCTTTGTTCATCCTAGTTGCCTCATCCAAACTTTAAAAGTGGGGTACCAGGTTCGCTTTCTGAATATTGCTCAGCGCGAACACTTCATCTTTCCCATCCACAGTAACCGTGATCATCTCGCCTTCTACAGACTTGATGATGCCCTGCCATTTGCGGCGGTTTTGTATCGCCATACGCAGAACAACGCTGACTTCTTCACCGAGAAAACGTTGATAGTGTTCCGCGGTGAACATAGGGCGCTCAAGGCCAGGAGAGGAAACTTCCAGGTTGTAAGCGACCGTAATCGGATCTTCGACGTCCAGCACAGCGCTGACCTGGTGGCTGACATCAGCGCAATCATCAACATTGATTCCGTTGTCACTATCAATATAGATGCGTAGTGTCGATTGGCGCGCCCGAATAAATTCGATGCCTACGAGCTCAAAGCCCAACGCCTCTACCGGTGCGGAAAGCATCTCTGTTAATTTTTGCTCTAATGTGGACAAGCCCACCCCCAAGACATAAAAAAAGGGCCTAATAGCCCAGTGATTCTGTTGCCAAATAACAAAAAACCCCGAAAATTCGGGGCTTTATGCAACTGGACCCTGTTTGCCGCAAAGCGACTTCGGTGCAACTTTCTAGCAAGTGTCATTTTCAAATGTTGATCGAGAAAAGCGGAATTCAATCGAAAAGTGTATTTGAAAATAGACACTTAAAGGAAAGTGGTTGCGGGGGCCGGATTTGAACCGACGACCTTCGGGTTATGAGCCCGACGAGCTACCAGGCTGCTCCACCCCGCGTCCGAAAACGTGGCAAATATTACGCTGATAATTGCAAAAACGCAAGTTATCTCTGGGATTTGGTACCGAGGATGGGACTCGAACCCACAAGCCCGTTAGGGCACTACCACCTCAAGGTAGCGTGTCTACCAATTCCACCACCTCGGTACTGATTTTTACTGCTAACGGCTGTTTCTATTGAGGTCGAAAACAACCGTTTTAAAACTTTTCAGCGGCTTATTGCGGGATATCACTGACCGGTTTAGCGGGTGCTGCCGGAGTGCTGGTCTGCTCAGTTTGCGCTGGCTGACCCAGGTTTTCCCACTCACTGCCTTTCTTGCCCTGATTGGTGCTCAGGTTGCCCAGGATCAGACTGATGACGAAGAACAGCGTCGCCAGAACAGCCGTCATGCGGGTCATAAAGTTGCCTGAACCGGTCGATCCGAAGAACGTGCCAGAAGCACCTGCTCCGAATGAGGCTCCCATATCAGCGCCTTTACCTTGCTGTAGCATGATCAGAGCGACTAGCCCGATCGATATCAGCAAGAAAATTACCAGAAGAGCTTCGTACATAGTGGTACCTGTATCCTTGCGGGTTCACCGCGTGCCAAATGCTTCTCACCCCAGATGCTTCTAAACTAAAGAAGGCGTGGCGTGTCACTAAAACAGCCCACTGAAGCGGGTGTGAATACTAACCAAAGCCATCAAAGCGCGCAAGGGCAATTTGCAACCGCCGATGCGTTTGCGGAAAAAAACAGCAAAAACAGGGCTAATCGCCCCCTCACCCCAACCCTCTCCCACAGGGAGAGGGAGCTGAAAGTCCCTGCCCTGTTGGGAGAAAGAAGATAATCTCAGCAAAGCTTGAGTGTCACTTGAGCCAAGGTGAGCCGACTAATGCATATGAGGGATCGCAGTACTCTCAGGCCATCTCGATCGGTCCCCTCTCCTGGGGTATCAGCTTATCAACCTGCCAGCTTGACCGCATCGGCGATACGGTGCGCCAGCGCGATTACCTGCTGTTCATCTTCACCTTCCACCATCACGCGGATCAGTGGCTCAGTGCCCGATTTACGCAGCAGCACGCGGCCACGGCCGGCCAACTCGGCTTCGACCTGCTCAGCGACCTTCAACACCGCCTCTGACTCCAGCGGGTTATGCTCACCGACAAAGCGCACGTTGACCAGGATCTGTGGCAGTAACTTCATGCCGCTGCACAGGTCGTGCAGGCTCATGTTATTACGCACGATCGCCGTCAACACTTGCAGGCCTGCGACGATACCGTCCCCGGTGGTGGTTTTGTCCAGCAGGATCACGTGGCCGGAGTTTTCCGCCCCAATGCGCCAGCCCAGCTCTTGCAGTTTTTCCAGTACGTAGCGGTCACCCACCTTGGCACGGGCAAACGGGATGCCGAGCTGTTTCAGTGCCAGCTCCAGGCCCATGTTGCTCATCAGGGTGCCCACGGCACCGCCGCGCAGCTGCCCTTGGCGCAGGCCTTCACGAGCGATGATGTAGAGGATCTGATCGCCGTCGACCTTGTTACCCAGGTGATCCACCATCATCACGCGATCGCCATCGCCATCAAAGGCCAGGCCAACGTGTGCCTGTTCTTCCAGCACGCGCGCCTGCAGTTGACGTACATCGGTAGCGCCACACTCTTCGTTGATGTTCATGCCATCCGGCTCACAGCCGATAGCGATCACCGTGGCGCCCAGCTCACGCAAAACGCTTGGGGCAATGTGATAGGTAGCGCCGTTGGCGCAGTCCACCACGATCTTCAGCCCGTTCAGGCTCAGTTCGCTCGGGAAGGTACCTTTACAGAATTCGATATAGCGCCCTGCGGCATCGACAATGCGGCTGGCTTTACCCAACTCGGCAGATTCAACGCAGGTCAGCGGTTTTTCCATTTCCGCTTCAATCGCTTCTTCCACATCGTCTGGCAGTTTGGCGCCGTCGATGGAGAAGAACTTGATGCCGTTATCGTAAAACGGGTTATGTGAGGCAGAAATCACGATCCCGGCTTCCGCACGGAACGTTCTGGTCAGATAAGCCACCGCAGGGGTTGGCATCGGGCCGGTAAACGAAGCAGACAGCCCCGCCGCCGCTAAACCGGCCTCCAGCGCTGACTCCAGCATATAGCCTGAGATACGGGTATCTTTACCGATGATTATTTTACGGGAACCATGGCGCGCCAATACCTTACCGGCCGCCCAGCCCAACTTGAGGACGAACTCTGGGGTTATCGGGCTGTCACCCACCTTGCCACGAATGCCGTCGGTACCAAAGTATTTGCGTTCGCTCATGTTTCTACTATCCCTTAGCTGAAAGTGTTGCCTCGACGACACGCATCGCCTCGACGGTTTCTTTGACATCATGCACTCTGACTATCTGCGCCCCCTGCATCGCGGCAATCACCGCACAGGCCACGCTGCCGATAACCCGCTGTTCGGGTGGGACATTCAATAGCTGCCCAATCATCGATTTACGCGACATCCCCACCAACAGTGGCAAGCCAAAGTGATGAAATTCCGCCAATCGGGCCAGAAGCTGATAATTATGCGCTAAATTCTTACCAAAACCGAAGCCTGGGTCGAGCAACAATTTCTGTTTTGCTATGCCACCAGCAATACAGCGGTCGATATGGTGCTGGAAAAACGCATTTACGTCCGCCATCAGGTCATCGTAATGCGGTGCCTGTTGCATGGTACGCGGCTCGCCTTGCATGTGCATCAGGCAGACTGGCAGACCGCTTTCGGCGGCTGCCTGCAGCGCGCCAGACTCCTGCAATGAGCGAACGTCGTTGATCAGGTGAGCGCCCGCTTTGGCGGATTCGCGGATCACTCCGGCTTTTGAAGTATCCACCGAGATAAAAATCTCAAACCGCTGCGCCAAGGCTTCCACTACCGGCACAACGCGCTCTATCTCTTCCTCTTCACTGACCTCGGCAGCACCCGGGCGCGTGGACTCGCCCCCCACGTCGATCATCGTTGCCCCCGCCGAAATCAGCGCATGTGCATGCAGCAGGGCATCATTCAGCGAATTATGCCGCCCGCCGTCAGAGAAGGAGTCTGGGGTAACGTTGAGGATCCCCATCACCCGAGGATGGTTGAGATCGAGGATTTGGTCGCGCACGGTTAACTGCATGATTAATCTACCTTGGAGTCAATACAACTGTGTTGCCTGGAGTGGATCCCGCCCCTCTCATCCAAGGAGAGGCAGCAATTTTCAGCCAGCAATAAAAAACCCCGGCTGGCCGGGGTTTTATTTTACGCTACAGCCGATGTTACTTGTCGAGCTGTTCAGACATGGTGTTGCCTGGGTTTGGCGTACGCGGCTCATCTACCGGCGTTGGCGCTTGTGGTTTGCCACCGTTGTCAGAGTTGTTGCTTTTCGCCACGTCGTCCCAACCGGCTGGCGGACGCACATCTTTACGGTTCATCAGGTCGTCGATCTGCGGTGCATCGATGGTTTCATATTTCATCAGTGCATCTTTCATCGAATGCAGGATGTCCATGTTTTCCATCAGCAACGAACGAGCGCGAATGTAGTTGCGCTCAATCAGGGATTTGACTTCCTGGTCGATGATACGCGCGGTTTCGTCCGACATGTGTTTCGCCTTGGCCACGGAACGGCCCAGGAACACCTCGCCCTCTTCTTCCGCATACAGTAATGGCCCCAGCTTCTCAGAGAAGCCCCATTGGGTCACCATGTTGCGGGCGATCGAGGTAGCAACTTTAATGTCGTTCGATGCACCGGTAGAGACTTTTTCCGGCCCGTAAATAATTTCTTCTGCCAGACGGCCACCGTACAGGGTGGAGATTTGGCTTTCCAGCTTCTGACGGCTGGCGCTGATCGCATCCCCTTCCGGCAGGAAGAAGGTCACGCCGAGCGCACGGCCACGAGGAATAATCGTGACTTTATGCACCGGGTCATGCTCAGGAACCAGGCGGCCAATAATGGCGTGGCCCGCTTCGTGATAGGCGGTCGATTCTTTCTGTGCTTCCGTCATCACCATGGAGCGACGTTCCGCACCCATCATGATCTTGTCTTTGGCTTTTTCGAACTCCACCATCGACACCACGCGCTTGTTGCCACGTGCTGCGAACAGGGCCGCTTCGTTGACCAGGTTGGCCAAGTCCGCACCGGAGAAGCCCGGAGTTCCACGTGCAAGCACAGAAGCATCAACATCTGGCGCCAACGGCACGCGACGGGAGTGCACCTTCAGGATTTGCTCACGGCCACGCACGTCTGGCAGCCCAACCACCACTTGGCGGTCGAAACGGCCTGGACGCAGTAACGCAGGGTCCAGTACGTCAGGACGGTTGGTGGCCGCGATGACGATGATGCCTTCGTTGCCTTCAAAGCCGTCCATCTCAACCAGCATCTGGTTCAGCGTTTGCTCACGTTCATCGTGACCACCGCCCAGACCTGCGCCACGTTGGCGACCTACGGCGTCGATTTCATCGATAAAGATGATGCAAGGTGCCGCTTTCTTGGCCTGTTCGAACATGTCACGAACGCGGGATGCACCCACACCGACGAACATTTCGACGAAGTCAGAACCGGAAATGGTGAAGAACGGGACTTTCGCCTCGCCGGCAATCGCTTTCGCCAGCAGGGTTTTACCGGTACCCGGAGGGCCAACCATCAGCACGCCTTTCGGGATCTTACCACCCAGCTTCTGGAAACGGCTCGGTTCGCGCAGGTAGTCTACCAGTTCACTCACTTCTTCTTTTGCTTCGTCACAGCCTGCAACGTCGGCAAAAGTGGTTTTAATCTGGTCTTCCGTCAGCATACGGGCCTTGCTCTTGCCGAAGGACATCGCGCCCTTGCCGCCGCCGCCCTGCATTTGCCGCATAAAGAAGATCCAAACCCCAATCAACAACAGCATTGGGAACCAGGAAATAAAGATGGAAGCCAGCAAACTTGGCTCTTCCGGTGGCTCACCAACAACTTTCACGTTTTTGGTTAACAACGTATCCAGTAGCTTCGGATCGTTGACCGGAATGTAAGTGGTGTATTTGTTGCTGTCTTTACGGACAACGTTGATTTCACGCCCATTAATGCGCGCTTCACGGATCTGATCTTGGGTCAGTTCGGTCATGAAGGTAGAGTAATCTACCCTTCGGCCATTAGACTCGCTGGGCCCAAAGCTCTGGAATACCGACATCAAAACGACCGCGATGACTAGCCAGAGAATTAGGTTTTTCGCCATGTCACTCAAGGGATTAACCTCATATTACAACTGTGTTAACAAACAGCGTTAGGGTACTACAGTTTCCGCCCTGTCGCTACAATGTACACTTCACGCGAACGTGCGCGAGAAGCGTCTGGCTTACGAATCTTAACCTTCGTAAACAGGGAGCGAATTTCCCGTAGGTACTCGTCAAAACCATCTCCCTGGAACACCTTCACCAGGAAACTACCGCCTGGTGCGAGAACATCACGACACATTTCCAGTGCTAATTCCACCAGATACATCGATTTTGGGATATCGACCGCCGGGGTGCCGCTCATATTCGGGGCCATGTCAGACATGACTACCTGAACCTTACTATCACCTACACGTTCCAACAGTGCCTTGAGGACCAGTTCATCACGAAAATCGCCCTGAAGGAAATCGACGCCAACGATAGGATCCATTGGCAAAATATCACAGGCAATGATACGCCCGTTACCACCAATCTGGGTTACCACATATTGTGACCAACCGCCCGGCGCAGCCCCCAAATCAACGACCGTCATACCCGGTTTGAACAGTTTGTCACTTTGCTGTATTTCATCAAGTTTAAACCAGGCGCGCGAGCGCAGCCCTTTTTTCTGCGCTTGCAGTACATATTTATCGCTAAAGTGTTCTTGGAGCCAGCGACTGGAACTGGCCGAACGCTTTTTATTTGCCATCGAGTATTCCAACTATCCTAAAAAGAGTCTCATGCCAGGTTCGCTTCTCACGTAAACTCAATTCGGTGCAGACCGATTTGGTGATACACATGAGATGGCGGTAGAATGTACCGTTTTCAATCCCAACTTAAGCAAAAAAGACAATGAATCTGAATAATAAACAAAAACAACACCTGAAAGGCCTGGCACATCCGTTAAAACCGGTGGTCATGCTGGGTAATAACGGTCTCACCGAAGGGGTGTTGGCTGAAATTGAGCTGGCTCTGGAGCATCACGAGCTGATCAAAGTAAAAATTGCAGCTGAAGATCGCGAAACCAAAACCCTGATCGCCGACGCTATTGTGCGTGAAACGGGTGCCAGCAATGTGCAAGTGATCGGCAGTACGCTTATTCTTTACCGCCCGTCGAAAGAGCGCAAGATCACTTTGCCGCGCTAATCCGTAATCTGTTTGCTGAGACGGTGCCATGCGCCGGGCTCAGATAAAAGGCCGCTTGCGGCCTTTTTCCTTTCTTTACAAAACCCTGCTGAACTTTTAACCAACTCGGGCGAAATTAAAGATATTCTACTTTCAGGATTTCGTATTCTACATCACCACCCGGGGTTTTGATGACAACAACATCATCCTGCTCTTTGCCAATCAGGCCACGAGCCATCGGTGAGTTGACAGAAATAAGATTTTTCTTAAAGTCTGCTTCATCATCACCCACGATGCGGTAAGTCACCTGATCTTCGGTATCCAGGTTCATCACCGAGACGGTTGCGCCAAAAATCACGCGGCCAGTCTGAGGCATTTTGGTGATGTCGATCACCTGCGCATTGGACAGTTTGGCCTCGATTTCCTGGATACGCCCTTCACAGAAACCCTGCTGTTCACGAGCGGCATGGTACTCGGCGTTTTCTTTCAGGTCACCGTGTTCGCGTGCGGTGGCGATGTCGGCAATGATTTTCGGGCGACGCACACCTTTCAAATATTCTAGTTCTTCACGCAGCTGTTCTGCGCCAAACAAGGTCATCGGGATCTGTTTCATCGTTAAATACCTCTAAATCTATCCTGTTCAAATATACCCGTGGTGTTGCAAGCTAACCGCAGCTCGACATCCCCAGGGCATTAGCGTCATCCTGACGTGTTCGTATGAAATTACGGCAGACGTTGCGCCTTCCGTCTCCAGGCGATAAACAAAAGAAACCGAGCTCGGAGGTTTGCTCCAAGTCAGCGTCGATTTTGCATTTTGATACGCATTTTAGCCTAGAGTTCCTTAAGGGTCATCGTTTACTTTATCCCTTGATGCACCGTAGTATGACAGCACGTTATCCAGCTGTTACCCCGAGATTATGCGTTTTTCACGAATTGTCAGTGTATTGGCCTGCGCATTTGCTGTTAATGCCCATGCGGCCCCGGTTGAAGATTACACCCAATATTTGCCTGATGGGGCGAACCTGGCCCTGATAGTTCAGAAGATTGGCGCGACCACGCCAACCATCGACTATCACTCACAGCAAATGGCACTCCCGGCCAGCACCCAGAAGGTGCTTACCGCGCTGGCGGCTTTGTTGCAGCTCGGGCCGGACTATCGCTTCACCACGACACTGGAAAGTCAGGGCAACATCACGGATGGCGTGTTGCGTGGCAACCTTATCGCCCGTTTCAGCGGAGATCCCACCTTCAAGCGGCAGAATCTGCGCAATATGGTGGCGGAACTGAAAAAACAGGGAGTGCGCGAAATCAGCGGCGATGTGCTGGTCGATACCTCGGTATTTGCCAGCCATGACAAAGCGCCCGGTTGGCCCTGGAACGATATGACCCAATGTTTCAGCGCCCCGCCAGCGGCAGCGATTGTCGATCGCAACTGTTTCTCGGTTTCCCTTTATAGCGCCCCTAACCCCGGTGAGATGGCGTTTATTCGCGTAGCCTCATTCTACCCGGTCAATATGTTCAGCCAGGTAAGAACGCTGGCGAAAGGCTCTCCGGATGCCCAATATTGTGAACTGGATGTGGTGCCGGGCGAATTGAACCGCTTTACACTGACCGGATGCCTGACCCAGCGCAGTGAACCACTGCCGTTGGCATTCGCCATTCAAGACGGAGCCAGCTATGCCGGTGCCATCCTGAAAGATGAGCTGGTCAAGTCAGGGATCCAGATTCGCGGCCATTTGAAACGCCAAACCCAGCCAGGCATGACGGGCACTGTGGTCGCCCAGACGCAGTCTGCACCATTGCATGACCTGCTGAAAATCATGCTGAAGAAGTCGGACAACATGATTGCCGATACCGTGTTTCGCACTATCGGCCATGAACGCTTTGGCGTACCGGGCACCTGGCGCGCGGGGGCAGATGCAGTACGCCAGGTTCTGCGCCAGAAGGCAGGGGTAGATCTGGGTAACAGCATCGTGGTGGACGGCTCTGGCCTGTCGCGCCACAACCTTCTGGCGCCCGCAACCATGATGCAGGCGTTACAATATATTGCTCAGCACGACAGCGAGCTCAACTTTATCTCGATGTTGCCGCTGTCCGGTTATGACGGCACGCTGCGCTATCGCGGTGGCCTGCACGAAGCCGGGGTCGACGGTAAGGTTTCTGCCAAAACCGGGGCGCTGCAAGGGGTCTATAACCTGGCAGGCTTTATCACCACGGCCAGCGGTCAGCGCCTTGCCTTCGTTCAATATCTATCAGGTTACGCAGTGCCGCCAGAAGATCAGAAACAGCGCCGAGCGCCGCTGGTGCGGTTCGAAAGCCGGCTGTATCGGGATATCTATCAGAACAATTGAGGCCCAAGGGCATGAAGCTACTGATTGTTGAGGATGATGAGTTATTGCAGCAAGGCGTGGCGTTGGCAATGTCCAACGAAGGCTACGCCTGCGATTGTGCGGCCAGTGCTGCGCAGGCCAATAGCCTGATCGTCACCAGCCAGTACAGTATGGTGATCCTCGACCTCGGCCTGCCAGATATCGACGGTGCCACCCTGCTGCGGCAGTGGCGCCGTCAGCACATCAGCATCCCGGTGTTGATCCTCACCGCACGCGACGCGTTGCAAGACCGTGTCGATGGCCTGGACGCCGGTGCCGATGACTATCTGGTCAAACCCTTTGCGCTGATTGAGCTGCAAGCCCGGGTCCGGGCGTTGATCCGCCGCTATCAGGGCCACAGCGATAACCTGCTGCAACAGGACGATCTGACACTCAACCTGTCCAGCCAGCAGGTGTATCTGCAACAGCAGGCGATAGACGTCACGCCGAAAGAGTTTGCCATTCTGTCGCGTCTGATGATGCGGGCCGGGCAAACCGTCAACCGTGAGCTGTTGCAACAGGATCTCTATACCTGGAACGACGATCTGGGCTCGAATACCCTCGAAGTCCATATGCACAACTTGCGCCGTAAACTGGGCAAAGATCGTATCCGTACCGTTCGTGGCATCGGTTACCGACTGGAGCCAGCATCTTGATCAGCATGCGCCGTCGTTTGCTGCTGATGTTGGCCCTGATCCTGCTGGTCACCCAGCTCATCAGCGCGTTTTGGTTATGGCACGAAAGCCAGGAGCAAATCAGTTTCCTGGTGGATGAAACCCTGTCTGCCAAAGTCCGCAACGAACGGGTCGATACCGAGATTGCCGAAGCGATCGCTTCCCTGCTAGCCCCATCGCTGATCATGATGGTGGTGACCCTGCTGGCCTCCTTCTGGGCCATCAGCTGGATTATCCGGCCGCTGAATCAACTGCAGGAAAAGCTGGAGAAACGTTCGGCAGATAATCTTACGCCGTTGCCGATAACCAGCGACAGTCTGGAGATGGTGGCGGTCACCAAGGCATTGAATCAGCTATTTTCGCGCCTTGATCATACCATCCAGCAAGAGCGGCTGTTCACTGCCGATGCTGCCCACGAATTACGCACGCCGCTGGCGGGGATCCGGCTGCATCTGGAACTGATGGAGCAACAGGGGGTTGCGGGCAGTAAACAGTTGATCGCCCGCATTGACCAACTGATGCACGTGGTTGAGCAATTGCTGATGCTATCTCGCGCCGGGCAAGATTTCGCCAGCGGCCATTACCAGCAGTTTGACTGGGTGGCCAACGTTATCAAGCCGCTGCAGGGTGAGCTGGAGGAGCTTGCCGCTCTACGCGGGCAAAAGATTGTCTGGCAACTGCCAGCCAGTGCCCCGACCCATGGCGATCCGGTGCTGCTACGCCTGATGCTGCGTAATCTGGTTGAAAATGCGCACCGCTATGGCCCCGAGAAGAGTGTCATTCGTGTTCAGCTCACCCCCGAGAATAATGGGCAACGTTTACAGGTGCTCGACGAGGGACCGGGTATCAAGCAAGAAATGGCGGGAGAGTTGACTCAGGCCTTCCGCCGGATGGATCAGCGTTATGGCGGCAGCGGGCTAGGATTGAATATCGTGATCCGTATCGTACAACTGCACCGCGGCTGTCTACGTCTGGAAAACCGTACCGAAGCCAGCGGCCTGGATGCACAGTGCTGGTTACCCGATAATATTTTGAATCACTAGCGTCGCATCATCGATTGAGGTTTCAGCAACCGCAACAAACAACAAGGGCCCGGTTCATCGAACCGAGCCCTTACTTTATTACGCAGAATTACTTCTGGTAGACGATTTCGACGCCTTCGTCGTCATCTTCATCCCAGTCATCATCCCAATCGTCATCCGCTTCAGCTTCCACTTCAGCGATTTGCTCACGGTGGTAATCATCCCACATGAACTCGACTTTTTCTGGCGCGCTTTCTTCGATCGCCATGGCTTTAGGTTGCGTATTGATGAAGTTCATCACGTCCCAGCACAGCGCGTTAACGCCTTCGCGGTTCGCAGCGGAGATCATGTAGTACTTACCTTCCCAACCCATGCCTTCTACGATCGCCTTGGCGCGCTCGGCGGCTTCTTCCTCGTCCAGCAGGTCAACTTTGTTGAACACCAGCCAGCGTGGCTTGTGCGACAGATTCTCGCTGTACTGGTTGAGCTCGTTGATGATGACCTTGGCATTCTCTACCGGATCGGACTCGTCGATCGGCGCAATGTCCACCAGGTGCAGCAACACGCGGCAACGCTCCAGGTGTTTCAGGAAACGGATCCCCAGGCCAGCACCTTCATGTGCGCCTTCGATCAGGCCAGGAATGTCCGCCACCACGAAGCTTTGTTCATGGTCCATACGTACCACGCCCAGGCTCGGCACCAGCGTGGTGAACGGGTAGTCCGCCACTTTTGGCTTGGCAGCAGAAACCGCGCGAATGAAGGTCGACTTACCGGCGTTCGGCAGGCCCAACATGCCCACATCCGCCAGCAGCAGCAGCTCCAACAGGATATCGCGCATCTCGCCTTTGGTACCCAGCGTTTTTTGGCGCGGGGCACGGTTTACCGAGGATTTGAAACGGGTGTTGCCCAGGCCGTGCCAGCCGCCCTTCGCCACCATCAGACGCTGCTGATGACGGGTCATATCACCGAGGATCTCACCGGTGCCCTGATCCTGCACACGGGTACCGACCGGTACCTTGATTTCAACGTCTTTACCGCGTTTACCGGTACAGTCACGGCTCTGACCATTCTGGCCACGTTCGGCCCGGAAAGATTTTTCAAAGCGGTAATCGATCAGGGTATTCAGGTTTTCGTCTGCCACCAGGTAAACGTCACCGCCGTCACCGCCGTCACCGCCATCTGGCCCACCGTTCGGGATGTATTTTTCGCGGCGGAAGCTTACGCAACCATTACCGCCATCACCTGCCACGACCAGGATCGCTGCTTCATCTACAAACTTCATTTACCGTCTCCGTAACTCATTCACCGGGCCGCTTCAAAGAAGCAACCAGGTTGGTTTCTGCCCGTCGCGGCCACCAACGGTGACCAATTGCGGAAAACATGGCGCCTGCAACCACCACAAAAGCACCTACATAGCCAACGACATTCAATGCCGGGGCGGTAAATACCTGTGGCCAGGCCAGCGCCAATAAATCTGAAAACAGCAGGGTAAACAGGGGAGTCAGCGTGATTAACGCACTCACCTGGGCCGCCTGCCAGCGCGCCATCGCTTCCGCCAGTGCACCATAACCAATCAGCGTGTTAGCACCACAGAACAGCAGACAGGCCAACTGCCAGCCGCTGAGCTGGAAAATCACCGCTGGCTTCGCAAGCGGGAATAACGCGATCGCACATAAAGTGTACAACAAGACCAGGATCTGCGGTGAGGCCAATCGACGCAGTAATACTTTCTGCGCCACGCCATAGGTCACCCAAACCATGGCTGCACACACGCCCAACAACACACCGAGCGTGTAGTCTGTGAACTGAGTGAAGATCTCGATCAGGCTGACGTTGAAAAACAGCATCAGCCCGCAGATCAGCATCAGAGCGCCAATCACCTGAGTGATACGCATCCTTTCTTTCAGGATCAATACGCTGGCGAACATCATGCCCACCGGCGAGAGTTGGCCGATAACCTGCGAGGCCGTCGGACTCAAATATTGCAGCGAAGAGCTGAAGAAGACAAAGTTGCCCAACAACCCGGCAGTGGCGATCGCCAGCAACAGCAACCAGCGGGGTTGACGGAACATTTTCACCGGAGGTAAGCGCCCGCGCACTGCCAGGATCATCCCCAGGCCGATGGCGGCAATCGTAAAGCGATACCAGACGATGGTAAACGGCTCCATCACTTCCAGCACTTCTTTCATTGCGATAGGCAGTGCGCCCCAGCAAACCGCTGTGGTGACCGCCAGAAAAATACCAACGCCAGCCTGCTGTTTTTTTTCCATCTTCTCACTGTCTGTGCGTTGTGCCGTCTGGCACAAGCAATCTATAAATGTAAAAAGCCCCGCAACGAATTGCGGGGCTTAACATCTATTTCGTAAGGCTCGAAAAATTATTCAGCTTCGATGCTGATAAATTTACGATTGCTCGGGCCTTTAACTTCGAATTTGACTTTACCGTCTTTCAAAGCAAACAGAGTGTGGTCTTTGCCGCAACCCACGTTGGTACCAGCGTGGAATTTGGTGCCGCGCTGACGAACGATGATGCTGCCTGCCAGTACTGCTTCGCCGCCAAAGCGTTTTACGCCCAGACGTTTAGCTTCTGAATCGCGACCGTTACGAGTCGAGCCGCCAGCCTTTTTGTGTGCCATTAATCCGCTCTCCTAACTTAAGCGCTGATGCCGGTGATTTTAACATCAGTGAACCACTGACGGTGACCTTGCTGCTTACGATAGTGCTTACGACGACGAAACTTAACAATCTTGATCTTTTCGCCACGACCGTGAGCAACCACTTCAGCTTTGATCTTACCGCCATCGACGAAAGGAACGCCGATTTTGATATCTTCGCCATTAGCGATCATCAGAATCTGGTCAAACTCAACCGCTTCACCAGTTGCGATGTCCAGCTTTTCCAAGCGAACGGTCTGACCTTCGCTTACTCGGTGTTGTTTACCACCACTTTGGAAAACCGCGTACATATAAAACTCCGCTTTCCGCGTGCCCAACTGTTCAGTACAGAGCGCGCTATAAATATTCACAATAGGGCGCGAATTCTACGCAATAATCCCGCATATGACAAGAGCAGATTAGGGCCAGAAGGTGAAAAAAGAAGAAAAAAAACACAGTTTCTCTCACAACGTTTATCTGGGCCGATTTTCAAGTACAATCAACAGGACAGTTACCGCCATGTACCGATGTGAGCAGCGTTCTCATCGCGGTCAACAGAAACACAGCTGAAAAAAATACAATGAACCTAGAACAAATTACTGAGTTAACCGCGCAAGATATGGCGGCCGTGAACGCAACAATTCTCGAACAGTTGAATTCCGATGTCACGCTCATCAATCAACTTGGCTATTACATTATCAGCGGTGGCGGTAAGCGCATTCGCCCGATGATCGCCGTTCTGGCGGCACGGGCCTTGCACTATCAAGGCGATAAACACATTGCCGTCGCTGCTCTGATAGAGTTCATCCATACCGCTACCCTGTTGCATGATGACGTGGTGGATGAGTCCGACATGCGCCGTGGCAAGGCGACCGCCAACGCGGCGTTTGGCAATGCCGCCAGCGTGTTGGTGGGTGATTTCATTTATACGCGTGCTTTCCAGATGATGACCAGCCTGGAATCGCTGCGCGTGCTGGCAGTGATGTCCGAAGCGGTCAACGTAATCGCCGAAGGTGAAGTGCTGCAGTTGATGAACGTCAACGATCCGAATATCAGTGAAGAAAACTATATGCGGGTCATCTACAGCAAAACCGCTCGTCTGTTTGAAGCGGCAGCCCAATCATCAGCCATCCTCTCCGAGGCTAACCCGGCCGAAGAGCAGGCGCTGCAAGACTATGGCCGCTATCTTGGCACCGCATTCCAACTGATCGACGATCTGCTGGACTACAGTGCAGACGGCGTGACCCTGGGTAAAAATACCGGCGATGACTTGAACGAGGGCAAGCCGACGCTGCCGTTGTTGCATGCGATGCATAATGGCAATGCCGAGCAGTCTGCGATGATCCGTGGCGCGATTGAACAGGGGAATGGCCGCCATCTGCTGGAGCCGGTTCTGGCTACCATGCAGGAGTGTGGCTCACTCACCTATACACGTCAGCGCGCAGAAGAAGAAGCGGACAAGGCGATCGCCGCATTGCAGATTTTGCCCGACTCTCCTTATCGAACCGCACTGGAAGGATTAGCGCATCTGGCGGTTCAACGAGACTTTTAGGAAATTTAAGTTTCTTAATATTCAAATAGGTCTGCAATGCGGGCCTATTTATTTGCCTTGCTAATGAGATCCAGTAGCCCCGCAGCCCCATTCTCCGCCAGAAAACTCAATAAAACCGCGTATTCGTCAGGTTTCATACCTGCCAGATAGCTCTGCAAACGCACCCAAGGATCCCCATCACAGGAGACGGTATAAGCCGCCGATTCCTCTGCGGCAAGGAGATACCGCTGGGGATACAACTCGTTTTGAGTCGAGAGGGGCAGGCTGCTGATATGATACTCCTTGGTCACCCCCTGCTTGCCAAAACGCCGCTGCCATCGCCAGTTTTGCTCACGTGCCCGCTTATTGATCCCTTGCGGGGAGCTGCCCAATTCACCCTTCTCTTTCAGTTCGTTGGCGGTAAACCACTCCTTGTCCATTCCCCCTCCTTGATCACGGCGTTACCCCTAACTGACTTATCAGACCTTCCAGTTGCATGAACCACTAATGCCAATAAGTTAGTTATAACATTAACCAGGCCATTGCCAATAACCAAAAAATTGGCGAAATACTCAAGAAATACTTACCAAACAAGGAGAGGGAAACACAGAGGCGACGCAGAAAGGAGCCTGGTGGGAGCAGCATGCGGCCCCCTTACTAAGTGCACATCGGCCGAGGAGATTTACTGTTTGTTCTTTTCAGCAATCCAGGCCAGCAGGCTATCCATACCTTCACGCATCAAAAACGCCATCACTTGGCCACGCTCACTGTCTGAAAGCTGGTAATAGTATTCGACCCACACCGCCAGCGGGTCCTGACGCCCGGCCTCATAGATCGCAGGCTCTTCGCGCAATACCAGCAGGTTTTTGACGCCGGTAGGCAAGCTGTTGATATGGTATTCCAGCGCCTTGCCTTGTACGCCTTTGCGGCGACGGCTGAGCCAATTTTCGCGCCGGGCCATTAGGTTGATTCCCTGTGTAGAGGACGGTAATCCTGCGATGCCTATCAGCTCCTTGGCAGCAAACCACTCGTTTTTCATAGCCATGATCTCGGGACAATAGTGTGGCAAGACAAATTTTTCAGAAACCATAAGGTATTTTTGGGAAACTTGGTGGTATTCTAGTTTCTGAATAAACGCTTCACGTTGTTCAAACGATTAATACTGACCTGTTAGTTATACCACTAACAGAACTTTCTCTAATCAAAAAAGGAATGAAAATATGAATTCACGGGACCCAGATTGGCATCCAGCAGACGTCATCGCGGCTTTGAAGAAGAGAGGTACCACTCTGGCAGCGGTTTCTCGGGGGGCAGGGCTAAGTTCATCGACGTTGGCCAACGCGTTGTCACGTCCTTGGCCCAAGGGAGAGTGGTTGATTGCTGATGCACTGAACGTACATCCGGCAGAGATCTGGCCGAGCAGGTATTTTGATCCGCTTACCCATCATCTGCGAGATCGGAAAAGTCGAATCAAATCATGATAAACATAAGAAAGCCGCCGGATTCGGCCCGGCGGCTTATCAAAACATCACATTCTGAGGGATCAGTTGTTGATAAACTTCTCACCCAGTGAGATATCTTTGTGCAGCACGTCCAGCATTTCGCTCAGCGCTTTTTGCTCGAAGGCACTCAGGGTACCGATATCTTTACGCTCTTCGATACCGTTTTTACCCAGCAGCAGTGGCTGTGCAAAGAAGCGGGCATATTTGCCATCCCCTTCAACATAGGCGCATTCCACTACACCTTTCTCACCGCTCAGCGCACGCACCAGAGACAGACCAAAATGTGCAGCAGCCTGGCCCATAGACAGGGTTGCAGAACCGCCACCGGCTTTGGCTTCAACCACTTCGGTACCCGCATTCTGGATACGTTTGGTCAAATCAGCCACTTCCTGATCGCTAAAGCTTACGCCAGGGATCTGCGACAGCAGAGGCAGGATGGTCACGCCTGAGTGGCCGCCAATCACCGGTACGTTCAGTTCTTCCGGTTGTTTGCCTTTCAGTTCCGCGACGAAGGTGTTGGAACGGATGATATCCAGCGATGTGATGCCAAACAGTTTGTTTTTGTCGTAAACACCCGCTTTCTTCAACACTTCTGCCGCAATGGCTACCGTGGTATTCACCGGGTTGGTGATGATACCGATGCAGGCTTTCGGGCAGGTTTTGGCCACTTGCTCAATCAGGTTGCGTACGATGCCAGCGTTTACGTTGAACAGATCGGAACGATCCATCCCTGGTTTACGCGCAACGCCAGCAGAAATCAGCACCACGTCCGCACCGTGCAGCGCAGGGGTTGCATCTTCGCCACTGAAGCCTTTGATTTTAACTGCGGTTGGGATGTGGCTTAAGTCAACGGCAACGCCTGGGGTAACAGGGGCAATGTCGTAGAGGGAGAGTTCAGAACCTGAAGGAAGCTGGGTCTTGAGTAGAAGGGCGAGGGCCTGGCCGATACCGCCAGCAGCACCGAGAACTGCAACTTTCATCCTATACTCCTTTATTGTCTTAAATATAAAAGCGCCGTGAATTCTTTGGTCACGGACCTTAATTTATCACGCCTTTAAAAACAACCTCTTAACAGTCGGTTTTAGATCTGGCGCAATAAAATGGCCGATGTTGCGAGCATTTTAAAGTAAATCGCTTATGCATTAAGGGCATAGCGCACACTAATCGAAAATAGTGCCAAGCTTTTCACGATCGCGTTAACCGGCGGTTACATTACACCCTTACGTAACATCAGAACAACATCATTTTAATAACATTTTCGTTACCGGAGAGCTGACTCGCTTCCCGCACCGAAAGGGCATATTCATGAGCATCGGATTTTGTTAAAATCGCGCTCTTGCCTTTCTGTCTGGGCATTTTTGATTTTCCAGACGGCCCCCATATTGCATAAAAATGCATTTATATGCATAATAATCAGCTCTATTACCAACATTCCACGGTGCAAAATGCGTAATCCCGCAAAGCAGGAAGATCTGATCAAGGCGTTTAAGGCGTTATTGAAAGAAGAAAAATTCAGTTCTCAAGGCGAGATCGTTTTGGCGCTGCAAGAAGAAGGCTTCGAGAACATTAACCAGTCCAAGGTATCACGCATGCTGACCAAGTTCGGGGCGGTACGCACGCGTAATGCAAAAATGGAGATGGTGTACTGCCTCCCGGCTGAACTCGGTGTCCCTACCACCACCAGCCCGCTCAAGAATCTGGTGCTGGACGTGGACCATAACGATGCGGTGGTGGTGATCCATACCAGCCCAGGTGCAGCGCAGCTGATTGCCCGCCTGTTGGACTCACTGGGCAAATCCGAAGGGATCCTGGGCACCATTGCCGGTGACGATACTATTTTTGTCACTCCGGCCAGCTCCTTTACCGCACGTCAACTGTTTGAAGCCATTCTCTCCTTGTTCGAACAGGAACTTTGATGCATTCAGCACAGCCTGCGGCTTTCCGTCGCGGGCGGTGCACCCTTTATTAATCCCTCGTTTACTTCTCCAGCGCTGCCTACCACGTTTAAAACTGCCAATAAGCCGACCTGCAGCACATTTCAATGACATTTCTTGGTGACTAGTGATAGTGACTGGAAGCTTCCGCACTTTTAGTCAAAAGCACTTAGCTCATTGAAATTACATAAATTTAACATCACAAGTGCATTTTATCGCCGTTTTTTATTCCATTAGGTTATTAAAAGTAACGGCCACCCCAATAAAGTTTCACTAGAAACTGTTAGTCAGCTATTAATTTTTTCCGTTACTAGATGTATACTCATTTTCGTGACGTAAATCACAGTTCATTGGAACTGATAAAAGAATACGAAGAGGATAAATCATGAAAATTAAAACTACTGTAGCGACAATTAGCCTGCTGTCCATGCTGTCTTTCGGTGCATTCGCAGCACAATCCATTGATGCTTCGCAGGCTGAAAAGCTGCAGTCTGCCGGTACCATCACCGTGAGCGGCGTCGGTGCAGCACCTTCTGATATCCGTCAGGCACTGTCTGCCAAAGCCGATGCTCAAGGCGCGACCGCTTACCGCGTGATCGAAGCTCGTAATGAAGGCAACTACCACGCTACCGCCGAGATTTACAAATAAGTACAAGATGTTATCTGAGCATTGCACGACAACTCTCTGGTAAAAAACCAAGTAGATAACCGCCTTCAAGTATAAAAAACGCTGTAAAGCCCTTCCAGGCCGTTATCTCTGAACGATTAAGGATCCAAGTACCATGAACATGAAAACTACTCTCGTTGCACTTAGCCTGCTGTCTGCCGTTTCTTTCGGTGCTTCTGCGGCTAACCTGGTCACTGATGCCCAAGCCAGCAATCTGCAGTCTGTCGGCACCATCACCGCTAGCGGCGTGGGTGGCGCACCTTCTGATATCCGTCAGGCGCTGTCTGATAAAGCGGACCAGCAAGGGGCCAAAGCCTACCGTGTGATCGAAGCCTATGAAAATGGCAACTGGCACGCAACGGCTGAAATCTACAAGTAAAAATCCAAGGTCGCGCTTACTGAACTGACTACCCTCGTCACTGCCACTGCCGAGTTCTCAGGTAAACGCCAGTATCTTGGAAATTATCGTCGTCCTATCCGACGAACCCCATTGCCCTCGCTCGCGAGGGCTTTTTTATGGGGGCAAAAAAGGCCGCATCAGCGGCCTCATAGTGGTAGGGTCGCCGCATGCGGCGCCCGTTTAACTAAACGTCAGTAGGTTTCTTTCGGTTCGGCCTTGTTAGCCAGCCCTGCCAGCAGTTTGTCATGAATGCCGCCAAACCCGCCGTTGCTCATCACCAGAATATGGTCACCCGGCTGCGCGGTTTTCACAATCATCTCCACCAACGTATCCAGATCGGCACTCCAGTGCGCGGGCTGAACGCAAGCTTCGGCAACTTCCGCTACCTGCCACGGGATGTGGTGAGGCTGGAACAGGAACACTTCGTCGGCACGGCCCAGTGAGGGGGCCAGATCGTTTTTGCTGATCCCCATTTTCATGGTGTTTGAGCGCGGCTCGAGCACGGCCAGGATGCGTGCGGTGCCGCCCACTTTGCCACGCAGCGCCGCCAAGGTAGCCAGAATGGCGGTGGGATGATGGGCAAAGTCGTCATACACCGTGACACCATTGGCTTCACCACGCAATTCCAGACGGCGGCGGGCATTGATAAAGTCACCCAGCGTACGGCAGGCATCGGCTGGCTGTACGCCAACATGGCGGGTAGCGGCGATCGCCATCAGGCCGTTATGCATGTTGTGTTCGCCCACCAGTGCCCAGTTAACCTCGCCCACCTTCTCGCCGTTGAGGAACACTTCGTAATGGCTGGCATCCGTCGTCAGTTTGTGTGCACGCCACGCGCCCCCTTCCCCAACCCATTCCTGTTCGCTCCAGCATCCCATTGCCATCACCTGTTTCAGATGAGTGTCGTTTTCCGGCAGGATAATCTTGCCTTGGCCCGGCACCAGGCGCACCAGGTGGTGGAACTGTTTCTGGATGGCTTTCAGATCGTCAAAAATATCGGCGTGATCGAACTCGAGGTTGTTCATGATCAACGTGCGCGGGCAGTAATGAACGAACTTGGAACGTTTGTCGAAGAAGGCACAGTCATACTCATCGGCTTCGATGACAAAGAACGGGCTGCCGCCAAGACGGGCCGAGACATCAAAATTGCCCGGTACGCCGCCGATCACAAAGCCCGGCTGATAGCCGCAGGCTTCCAGGATCCAGGTCGCCATCCCGGCGGTGGTGGTTTTACCGTGTGTTCCCGCTACCGCCAGCACCCAGCGATCGCGCAGGACATAATCATGCAGCCACTGAGGGCCAGACATGTAAGGAATGCTCTGTTCCAGCACCGCTTCTACGCAAGGATTACCACGGCTCATGGCATTGCCGATAATTACCAGATCAGGAGCCGGATCCAACTGGGCAGGATCGTAACCCTGGATCAGATCGATCCCCTGCTTTTCCAGTAAGGTACTCATCGGAGGATAGACGTTGGCATCTGAACCGGTCACCTCATGCCCCAGTGAACGAGCCAACATGGCTAGCCCACCCATAAAGGTGCCGCAGATCCCAAGAATATGTATGCGCATTAGGTTTCTCATTTTAGTGCATCGATTTACTGCCTATTCTAGCGCTCAGAATCGCTCAGAAGAAATGGATTTGCCTATGAATCGCAAGTTGCTTTGGGCTACACTGCTGACGAAAACGTTGGCGGTATGTTAACAAGCCGCTATCCATCCGTAGATTCAGGGATTGTGTCATGAAAACGTTAGGCGAATTTATCGTCGAGAAACAACACGACTTCTCTCACGCCACCGGTGAGCTGACCTCATTACTTTCTGCCATCAAACTGGGTGCCAAGATCATTCACCGTGATATCAACAAGGCGGGTTTAGTTGATATCTTGGGGACTAATGGCATTTCCAACGTTCAGGGCGAAGTTCAGATGAAGCTGGACCTGTTCGCGAACGAAAAGCTGAAAGCAGCTTTGAAGGCTCGTGGTGAAGTTGCAGGCATCGCTTCGGAAGAAGAAGACGAGATCGTGATTTTCGACGGCGAGCGAGCTGAGAATGGCAAGTATGTGGTGCTAATGGATCCTTTGGACGGCTCGTCCAACATTGATGTGAACGTCTCGGTCGGGACGATCTTCTCTATCTATCGCCGCATCACCCCGATTGGCACGCCAGTCACCGAAGAAGATTTCCTGCAGCCTGGCCATGCCCAGGTAGCGGCCGGTTATGTGGTTTATGGCTCCTCCACCATGCTGGTATACACCACCGGTTATGGCGTACATGCCTTCACCTACGATCCGTCTCTGGGGGTGTTCTGCCTCTCCCACGAGAAAGTGCGCTTCCCGGAAAAAGCCAATATGTATTCCATCAACGAAGGTAACTACATCAAGTTCCCGCTCGGAGTGAAGAAATACATCAAATACTGCCAAGAGCAGGATGAAGCCACCCAGCGCCCTTATACCTCACGCTATATCGGTTCACTGGTTGCCGATTTCCACCGTAACCTGCTCAAAGGCGGCATCTATATCTACCCAAGCACCGCCAGCCACCCACAGGGCAAGCTGCGTCTGCTGTATGAATGCAACCCGATGGCGTTCCTGGCTGAACAGGCCGGGGGGAAAGCCAGCGATGGCAAAAACCGCATTCTGGATATCGTGCCGCAACAACTGCACCAGCGTGCGCCATTCTTCGTCGGAACCAAATCGATGGTAGAAGACGCCGAACGCTTTATTGCTGAGTTCCCGGACCAGTAACGAGTTAAAAGGGGGCGGCATGCCGCCCCTTCACATCACAGTTTGAACACAGCCATACTCTGTGCCAATAGCTGCGCCTGCTCTTCCAAAGAGCGCGTTGCCGCCGCAGACTCTTCCACCAGCGCCGCATTCTGCTGTGCCACCTGATCCATTTGCACTACCGCCAGGTTAACCTGCTCGATACCACTGCTTTGTTCGCGAGTGGCCGCCGAGATTTCACGCATCAGCGCCGTGACGCGCCCCACTTCCCCGGTTATTCCGTTCATGGTCTTCGCCGCCGTAGCCGCCATCTGTTCACCTTCCCGCACGCGGTGTTGTGAAACCTCGATCAGCCCTTTGATCTCTTTGGCCGATTGCGCACTGCGTTGGGCCAGGCTGCGTACCTCACCGGCCACCACGGCAAAACCACGGCCTTGCTCACCGGCGCGTGCTGCCTCTACCGCCGCGTTGAGCGCCAGGATATTGGTCTGGAAGGAGATACCATCCATCACGCTGATGATGTCGGCGATGCGTCGTGAGCTGTCGGTAATGGCCTGCATCTTGCTCATCACCTGGCTGACCACGTCACTGCCCTGTTCGGCAATATCGGAGACGCTCAGTGCCAACTGGTTGGCCTGTTCGCAGTTTTCAGCATTCATTTTCACCGTAGAGGTCAACTGCTCCATACTGGCGGCGGTTTGCTCCAGCGAAGCGGCCGATTCCTCCGTACGCTGCGCCAGATGAACGTTACCCGCAGCCAACTCGCGGGAGCCGGTATCGATCTGGCTGCTGGCATCGCGGACTTTACTGACCGACATCACCAGCGATTGCTGCATACGCTGCATGGCGTGCACCAAGCGCCCCATTTCGGTATCACCTTCACCGCTAATTTCGTGGGTCAGATCCCCTGCGGCGATATGTTCCAATTGGACGATCGACTCATCTAACGGGCGCAGCAAGATCACACGCATAGCAAACCAGGCCAGCACCGCCAGTAACACGCTGAGCAGCCCAGCCGCAACGATCAGGATAATCTTGGTGCTGGCATTTCTTTCTGCCTCATGCGCATGCTGCTGGCCAATCTCCATGGCAAACGCGCGGAACTCACTGAGGTCGGCTTCAAAAGCAATGCTCAGCTTAGAGATATGATTTTCTTGAATGGCGTAATAGTCATCCAACTTCCCCGCCTTTATCGCCGCCGCCATGGGCGCAATGCCTTGTTCCAGATAGGCGCGATAGCTCGCCTGCATGCGCATTGAGAATTGACGACCCCGTTCGGTCACCGTGCCCACGTCGACAAAGCGCGCCATTTCCTTTTTCGACTGTTCCAGATAGCCATAAATGCGCCCCACCGAGGCGTCAGCAACCTCAATCTGACCAATCTCGCGCTGGCGTACTGCAAGCGAGGCAGCCGTTCTGGCCCGTAGCGCCAGGTTGGAGCTGTTGGCCAACGAACCCAGCTCTTCCCCCAGGATCTGGTTCAGAGTCTGTAGCGAACGTGTTCCGTCGTTAATGGCTTTAACCCCGATGATGCTGACAACAATCAACAGCAACGTCATCAGGCTCAACAGGGCAATCAGCCCGGCCTTAACGGTGATCTTTTTTAACATGAGTGTTTCCCGGCTTTAGAAAAAAGTAGCTTCAGATGTAGAGGAGGCAAGAAGGCAGGGCCAGCTAGCGGCTGGACCGTTATTATTTGAGGAAGTTATCGGCAGCCGGGGAGTAAACTTCAATCAATAGAGGATTAATCTGGAAAAGTTGCTGTTACAGACCAGTCAGCATCTCAATGATGAAAAGGGCGGGAAATCACAAAAGACTCCGCTATAATAGCCGCCACTCCATTTCTGGTTTGATTAAAGGAAACCGACATGAGCTTGAACCTGGTCCCTGCTGGCAAAGACCTGCCAGAAGACATCTACGTAGTTATCGAAATCCCGGCTAACGCCGATCCAATCAAATACGAAATCGACAAGGAAACCGGCTCGCTGTTCGTTGACCGTTTCATGTCCACAGCGATGTTCTACCCGTGCAACTACGGTTACATCAACCACACTCTGTCACTGGACGGTGACCCGGTAGACGTGCTGGTGCCAACCCCATACCCACTGCAACCAGGCTCAGTGATCCGCTGCCGCCCAGTTGGCGTGCTGAAAATGACCGACGAAGCCGGTGAAGACGCAAAACTGATTGCCGTACCGCACAGCAAACTGACCAAAGAGTACGATCACATCAAAGATGTGAACGACCTGCCAGAACTGCTGAAAGCGCAGATCAGCCACTTCTTTGAACACTACAAAGATCTGGAAAAAGGCAAATGGGTGAAAGTGGAAGGTTGGGCAGACGCTGCCGCAGCCAAAGCTGAGATCGTTGCCTCTTTCGAGCGCGCCAAGAAGTAATTCTCGCCCGAACTGATAAAAAAACACCGCCCAGATGAGCGGTGTTTTTTTTACTGCTTTTCGTCAAGACGCTTCAGCCAGTCACCGCTTTCAATCCGCGGGAAACCGTCCACACTGTGTCTATACAGGTAGATCCACGCACTGCCATAAGGCGTGCGGATCAGCTCGCGCTTGTAGTCTTTGGTATTGCTTTTCAACTCGTCCAGCTCGGCCAGAATCGATGAGTTAATACGATACACTTCGCAGTGTACCGTGCCCTCTCCAGGGATCGCCGCCGGGTAGTGCCCCAGATTATAAAGCTGGTAGCCTTCTAACTCATGTTCACCCAACCATTGGGCGTTGGTCATCCAATGGCTGTTTCCCTGTTTGCGTCGTAAACTGCCGTAGACAATGATTCGCATAGCTAAAACTCAAACTGATAGAGCACATCCAGTGCCTGGTCGAGACCAGACACCGCTTCCAGATACAACCTAGGCATCAGGCGGTATCGCAACGTCAGCGTGGCCAATGAGTCGAAGATCCCCACCCCATATTTTACTTGTAAGCCAGGGAGGACATAGCCGCTCACCACTACCTGAGAGCTGTCGCCAACTCCCTCGGTATCAAGGGCCAGATTACTTACGCCAAACGCCTCGCCGATTTTACCCACAAGTTGACCACTTTGTGCAACCCCCATACCAATTAACATTGAGGTCATGGCGTTGCCATCGGCACCGCCAGCCCCTAATCCCTGGCCGCGCAGCAGGTAAGACAGCGCTTCTTGCTGAGACTTGGCCGGATCGGAGAACACTTCCAGCCTTGGTGCATCGGCCATGCCGGTCACGCGAACACCTGCGACCACGTCATCTTCCGTCGCATCCGGATTACGGATCGCTTCGATATTCAGCAACGGTTGATCCGGTGGCCCAGAGAAGATCAGTTGGCCTTTGCGCACGAGCAGATCCTGGCCATAAGCATGGAAACGCCCCGATGGAATATTAATCTGGCCATGCACCCCCAGACCATTCTGGTCCTGTGCCACACGCAGATCGCCACGCAGTCTGGCTTTCAGGCCGAACGCATCCAGACGCACGTCGTTACCCACGCGGATCGTCAGATTGCTGTTGATTGGGATCCCTGCCGTCGCCGGTTGGATCGGCTTGAGCTGGTTATTCAACATCACTTCATCAGGAGAAACACCGACAGCGCTTTCCGGTAGCTCTTGCACCGTGATACGAGCCCAAGGGATATCTACGCTACCGTTGAGTGAGAACAGCTGCGGCGTGGCTTCAAACACCACATCCGGTGAAACATCAATACGGACCATTGGCGGCAGGGTCACCCGCAACCGATCGCCCTTGGCTGCAATACGTGCACGCCAGGCATTGATATCCCGCCAGTCGGCATCCCCAGACAGATTGAGCTGCCCATGCGTGGTCGCCAGCAATCCTTCCAGGGTCGAAGTCATCCCGTTGAAGTTCAGCGCCAGGCGGCCTTCGGTCATATCAAACGGCATCCAGTGGCCAACGATCGCCACCTTATCCAACGCCAGACGGCCAAATACCAGCGGGTTCTGCGCGTTGCCGCCTAATTGCAGGTTGGCATTCAACATCCCCGCGGCTTTCTCGCCCTGCGTCAGTATTGGGTTAAGCAGCGCCAGCGACACATTGGTGATATTGACGTTGCCGCTGATGGTACGACGTACCTGCGGATCGGCGATCTGAACGTTACCGTTAAACTGGCCGTTATTGGTCAGCTTGATCAGCCAGTCTGCCTGTGCCCGTCCATTGTTCAGGCCCGCATTGAGGTTTAGCGTGTCAAAGGCGATCGGCAATGCGGCACCCTGCACCTGCTGCACCACTTTCACCCCCTTGCCCACCAGGGAAACCTTCGCCTGTGGCAATGCGCCACCCGGTTGCCAACTCACGTCAGCTCGGCCAGTAAAGACCCCGTTCATGGCGGTATCCGGCCCCAGGAACGGTTTGATCATTGCCAGGTCAAAGCGGTTGAGTACTACGCTAGCCTGGCCGCTGGCCCCTGCCTCGATGGTTCTAGGTACGCACAGCTCGGCATTCGGGTTCACCCAGCAATGCGGTCCTACGCTGATCTTCTGTTGCGTATTCAGGTAATCCAACGCGATGGCACGGCTCAGACGCCATTCACCCACCGGTGTATCAAAACGAGTGTTGTTCAGGTTGCCTCGCCAGCGCTGTTGCTGACGATCAAAGCTACCCTCCAGGGCCAATTGCCCGGAAACCGGCTTACCGTCGATATTCACTTGCAGCCGATGTTGGCGCTCGCTGCCTCTGGCATCCAACGTCAACAGATTGACCTGCAGCGCATCCTGTTTGAGCTGTTCAACCCGTACCGCCAGTTGCCCCTGGATCTGATCGCTGGAACGGACATCGCCGTTGACCTTCACCCGATTGATGTGCAGCGCCTGCCATTGCAAGCCCGTCGCGGTCAGATCTGCCAACAGCTGCGGTGCCTGCAAATTCCCACGCAGCTTCAACTGCCCGCGGACATTGCCTGCAAGCCCCGGTAAAGCACCGTCGAGATGCGCTGCATCAACATTGGCATCCAGCACCCAGCTTTTCTCATCCAACTGGTCTTTAACGTTGAGCGTATTGCGCCCTAACGCCAGATCGATACCCGGGATCGTCCACTGCCCGGCCGCATTGCCACGCAAAGAGCCCCGCGCTGATACCTTGTTTTGTTTCACATTGCCGTCGAGCTGCAACACCGGCACCTGTAATTGCCAACTGCCGCCGTGCAGGCTGCCACGGGTGGTGATTTTCCCTTCCAAGCGCGCTGGCCATTCCGGCCATTGCTTGGCGGTATTAATGCCCGACAGCGTCAGCTGTGACGTCCAGCTGATCGCTTTGCTCCAGTCCACCAGCGCCGTCAGATCGGTATTCCCCTCCAGCGCAACCAACCGCAGGCGCTCGAGTCTGAACTGTTCAAGATTACCTTTACCATCCAGCTGTAGCACTGCCGGTGGCAGATCCTGGCCTTTGAAATTAGCGCGGGTAGAAAGCGCATAATCAGCGGCCTCGCCGTTAAAGCGCAGGCGGAAATCATTAACCTGATACTGTGCCTCGCCGGTCAGCGGCCATTTCAGCTGTTTGCTTTGCAGCGTCAGCGCCAAGGGTAAACCCGCCTCTGCCAACTGGGTTTGCACATCCAGTTGCGCACCAACGGGGCCCGACAGGTTAAGCGCGACTTTCAGCTCTTCACGCAGCCCACCAGACACATTCAGCTTCACCTTCTCACCTTTCAGCGGATCGATATTCAGCGTGCTGTTGGCCACCATTTCCACCGGCCAATTGCCGGTCAGCGTTGCCTGCCCTTTGGCGAAAAGCATGCCCTGCGGCGATCTCACGTCAAAGCGACCCAGCTGAATATGCTGATCTTTGGTGCTGGCCTGCAGCTGCAAGCGGGTGATCGACACCTCAGTGTCCCCGGTCAGATGTAGCTGCTCACCGTTGATTTCCTCAACGGTAATATCCAACGGCAGGCGAATTTCTGGCAGGTCCGGCAGCAGCGGTTTGGCAAACAGCGCTTTCAGGGTTTCGCCCAACGGTTTCTCTTCCGCTGGCGGTGGTACCAATGCTGGCGCAACCGTCGTTTTCTCTGCAACCTTGTCCGCCACTTTCTCCGCTGCGGGCTGCAGCGCTTCCGGTAAAGGATTCACCGGCGTTTTTGGCAGCGCGATCAGCAAAGCGCGCACCGTAGTTGGCATCAACGTCAATGCACGTTCCTGCCACTGTGCGCCAGTGCTGAATTCCCCCAGCGAGATCGCCGTATCGTCCACGGTAACCTTGACGTTATTCAACGCCAGCTTGCGCAGGGTAATAGGATAAGGCGTGCGGAGATCGCCGATCGGCTCGTTGCTTTCCTCAACTGGCGCAGAAGGCGTCATTTCGGCGGTTTTCACCACCACATCAACATCCTGTGCGGTCAGCGCATTGACGCACAATGAACTGCGTTTCAAACAGGAGAGATCGAGTGAGAGATGGAACTGCCCGGCGTTAACGGCCACACCCGGCATCTGATACTTCACGCCTTTCAGGGTCAGATCGCGCCAGCCACCGCTGACCGCCGCAATTTCCAACCCGGGTACCCAGCGGGCGGCCCCGTTGATCACCATATGCAAGCCGGTCGTGGTGCCAAGCAGAAACGCCAACGTGCCTATCAGCAGTAACAGCAGGATCAAAAATCCCAGACAAATCTTTTTTATCAGGCTCATAGTTCAGGCCCCAAACCGATATAAAACTGTAGGCCGTGGGTCTCTTTATCCCCAACCGGCGCGGCGATATCCAGTTTCACCGGCCCTACCGGCGATTGCCAGCGCACGCCAACGCCCGCACCGGTCTTGAAATTGCTGTCTGAGAATTTATTGACCGCCTGCCCGGAATCCACAAACATCGCCCCCCACCAGCGGCCAGTGACGTTATATTGGTACTCCAGCGACCCCGTCACCATTTTAGAGGCACCGGTCAGCTTGCCATCATCGCCACGCGGGGAAATGCCCTGGAATTTATAACCACGGATACTGCGATCGCCACCGGCGAAGAAGCGCAAATCCGGCGGCACCTTGTCAAAATCGTTGGTTTCGATCCAGCCAACCTGACCACGGATCACAAAGCGGTTTTTCTCCCCCAAGCTACGGATCCAGACGTTTTGTGCCTGCAATAGCGCAAAGTCCACCCCGGAGCCCCAGGTAGTGTCCGACACGTCGATGGAATAACGCTGGCTGTCGCCCCACACGGGCATCAGGCCTCCCCGTGAACGAGTTCGATTCACGGTCACCCCAGGATAAAGCAGCATGGTGGTATTGGTGACGGAACCCTGGGTAAAGTGGTCCAGACGCCAACTGAGGTTCACCGCATGCTGCCAGCCGCTGGAGAGATCCCAGTTACGCGAAGCCACGACCTTGGTACTGTCAGATTGAGTGTCGTTCAGATCGGTACGTTTGAAACCGCCCTGTAACAGGTAATACTGTTCTAGTGGGTTGCGAAGCAATGGGATTCTATAGGTCAGATCCAGCTGCTGCTGCGGCTGAGAGATACTGGCGGCGGTTACCAGGCTGTGGCCGCGATCGTTCAGCCAGGGTTTTCTCCAGGTTCCTAGCACACGTGGACCAATGTCGGTAGAAAAACCACCGCCTAGCTCCACGATATTGCTGCTACGCGGCGTCAACACCGCATCTAGCGGCAGGATCTTGCTCTCTTTGGAGTCGGTAAAGTCTGGGGACACCACCACAGAGTTGAACCAGTTGGTGGCGGATAAACGGCGGTTCAGCTCGGCAAGATCGTTCGAACTGTAATAATCACCCTGATGGAAGGGAAGCAGATTTTGCAAATAGTCCTCGCGGATTTGCGAGCCCTTGAAAATCACTTTGCCGAAGTGATAACGCTCACCACTGTCGAAATCAATGTCCCAAAATGCCTTATGCAACTCTTCCGCCACGCCAAGCTGGCTCTTGAGCATTTGAGCGTCAAAATAGCCTTTACGCAGTGCAAGGTTGGTCAGCGAACTTTTAAAACTGTCGAACTGACCATGGTTGAGGATCTCACCTATCGTTGGCCGATCGGTTCTGACTAGATTCAGGTAATCTTCGTCGGTTCTGGCCCCGCCTTGCAGTTGGATATCCACACCTGCAATACGCACCGGCTCACCCGGATCGACCTTGGCGATCAATACCGGCCGCGAAAGCTTCGGGTTATCATCAAAGGTGAATTCAATCGTAGGCTGATAATAGCCCAACGGCCGCAGCCCCAGGCGGATGGCAGCGTCCACCCGAGCGCGAAAACGCCCCTCGGCATTGACCTCTTCCGGCGTGATCGCTGAAAGGCGCACACGAACGTTGCGCTCCAAATCCCCACTCAGGCCGTCAACCTGCAGCCGCACATTCGCCGCTAACACCGACGGCATAACGAATAGCGCACATAACACGCAAAGGACACGATATCGTGGCACTGGTGCTCCTTAATTGATTTTTCTGTCCTGTCAGTACCTTTGCTCTGGTGCTGGGGCAGCGCTATCAGACTGCCCCCCTTACCTTTAGATCCCGGACGTTGCCCATACGGCATCAACCGTTACCGAAAACAAGACGCATTCTTAGCTTTTGGCGCTCAAAATACTGCGTTAAGCTGATACATAAACCTTAGATAGGGCTTATTGTGGGCAAAGAAGCGGCCAGTTACAACTGACACGCGTTCCTATTAGGCTAATTCTTATTATGGCAACAGGAGTCAAACGTGGTGCAATCTTTTGATAAGTCTCAAAACATCGATAAGGCGAGTGCGCTTCCTGGCCGTACTACGCCGATGCCCGTCGCTACGCTTAACGAGGTGACCGGCCATTCCATGACCTTCGTGCCCGAGGGGATGGCAACGGCCATCTTTGGCATGGGCTGTTTTTGGGGCGTTGAACGCCTGTTTTGGCAGCAGCCGGGGATTTATAGCACTGCCGCAGGCTATAGCGGTGGCTATACGCCAAATCCAACCTATCGCGAGGTGTGCAGCGGCCAGACTGGTCATGCCGAAGTGGTACGCGTAGTGTTTGACCCGCAGGTCATCAGCTACCGCAAGCTGTTACAGGTATTCTGGGAAAACCACGATCCTGCACAGGGCATGCGTCAGGGCGGAGATATCGGCACCCAATACCGCTCTGCTATTTACTATCTGGATGCAGAGCAACAGGCCGAAGCGGAGCAAAGCCTGCAAGCTTTCCAGCAGGCAATGGATAAAGCGGGCGATCAGCGCACCATCACCACCGAAATCGCACCGGCACTGCCTTTCTACTATGCAGAAGATGATCACCAGCAATACCTGCATAAGAATCCGGGCGGCTATTGTGGCCTGGGCGGCATTGGGGTGTGTCTGCCTCCACAGGGTTAAGCTGTTAATTTTTAACCACTGGCGGCCCTCACGGGGCAACTGCTATACTGTGTTGGGCCGCGTTTGCGGCCCGCTTTTGTGGGCACGTGATATAACGGCCCTTGGATCCACCTTTTTTTACGGTATTACCCCTCCGAAAGATCGCCGACATCCCGTCGGTACGAATGGATAGACTATGTTAAACAGTATTTTACTGATTCTTTTTCTGATCGCAGTGAGTGCGTTTTTCTCGCTTTCAGAAATCTCTCTGGCCGCGTCACGCAAGATCAAACTCAAACTGATGGCTGACGAAGGCAACATCAATGCCGCCAGAGTCCTTAAGCTGCAGGAAACCCCGGGTATTTTCTTTACCGTGGTGCAAATCGGCCTCAACGCCGTGGCCATCCTCGGCGGTATCGTCGGCGATGCAGCCTTCTCCCCCAGTTTCAAATTGATTTTCGACCGTTTCCTGTCACCCGAAATTTCCGAGCAGGTAAGCTTTATGTGCTCGTTCGTGATGGTGACCAGCATGTTCATCCTGTTCGCGGATTTAACCCCGAAGCGCATCGGTATGATTGCACCAGAGACGGTTGCCGTCCGGATCATCAACCCGATGCGTTTCTCGATCATGCTGTTCCGCCCGCTGGTCTGGTTCTTCAACGGCATGGCCAACCTGATTTTCCGCATGTTCAAGCTGCCGATGATGCGTAAAGACGACATCACCTCCGAAGATATTTACGCGGTGGTGGAAGCTGGCGCGCTAGCCGGGGTACTGCGCAAACAGGAACATGAGCTGATTGAAAACGTTTTCGAGTTGGAATCGCGCACCGTGCCCTCGTCGATGACGTCCCGCGAAAGCGTGATTTACTTCGACCTGCGGGAAAGTGAAGACAGTATTAAAGAAAAGATCTCCACTCATCCGCATTCCAAGTTCCTGGTGTGCGACGGTCATATCGATCAGGTCGTTGGCTATGTTGACTCCAAAGACCTGCTGAACCGCGTTTTGGGCAACCAGAGCCTGGTACTGAGCAGCGGCGTGCAGATCCGCTCGGCGCTGATCGTGCCAGATACCTTGACCCTGTCAGAAGCGCTGGAAAGCTTTAAAACCGCCGGTGAAGACTTTGCGGTGATCCTCAATGAATATGCTTTGGTGGTCGGGATTATTACGCTGAACGATGTGATGACCACGCTGATGGGTGACCTGGTAGGCCAAGGTCAGGAAGAGCAGATCGTGACGCGTGATGAGAACTCGTGGCTGATTGAAGGCGGGACGCCAATCGAAGACGTGATGCGTGTACTGCATATCGATGAGTTCCCACAGGCTGGCAACTATGAAACCATCGGCGGTTTCATGATGTACATGCTGCGCAAAATCCCGAAACGTACCGACTTTGTGAAATATGCCGGCTACAAGTTTGAAGTGGTCGATATCGACAGCTACAAAATTGATCAGCTATTGGTAACAAGGCTGGTCGACAAACCGATCACGGTGCTACCAAAAGCACCGGACGAATCACCTCAGGCATAAACATTAGCGGCCCCTTCGGGGGCCGCAATTATTTTTACTTTGCAGGGTACTCCATAATTCGCGCTTTATCCCATCTCTGCCTGTAGTAACAACACCTGCCGGTTGACCTCTGACATCACGTTGAAGTGGCGCTTGTCACGAACCTTCGGCAACAGGATTTTCCCCTTGTCGAATTCGAACGCCCCCACATCCTTGATGTACAGCCGCCCCCGGAACAGGGTTTTTACATACGTAGCCACTTTCAGTGGGTTATAACGCTGGAAGATTCTCATAGTTGTTACTCTCCTCCCGTTGGATCCATGCGCTCAGCGAGCGGCCAAAGTGGCCACCTCGACATTCGGAGCGCAACTTGATTGCTTTCTAGTAGACTGAGTAAAGACCATTTTGTTCAACTCCGCCTGGATTTCTATCCTGGATTTACACTTACTGACAGAATTGTGTATACCTATTTATAACCTTTGCAGTATATCCATTCAAAAACCGCGTGATTGCCCCCAGAAGGAAAAACTGCGATCCGGTTAACAGGACAGACCTCGGATGAGCACCTATGCTTTAATCACCTTGAGTCATATTGAGACTTATTTCCCTCTGCAGGAGAACGCATGAAAAATTGCATGCTGATAATATCGCTGCTGTTGGCCCCGATGTTGGCCTCTGCTCACAACCTTCAACTCCACCAACGCGTGGCACCGATCGGCGTCAGCGATAAAGGCGAGTTGGACTATGTTGATAATAAGTTTAGCTACAAAGGTTGGAATAGCGCGCAGCTCGGTGGAAAAGTGCGAGTGGTGCAGCATATTGCTGGCCGCACTTCGGCCAAAGAACTCAACGATCCGCTGATTGAAGCCATCAAGACCGCCAAGCTACCGCACGATCGTTACCAAACGACGACCATCGTCAATACCGACGATGCCATCATCGGTACCGCCATCTTTGTGCGTAACAGTATTGAAGACAGCAAGAAAGAGTTCCCTTGGTCGCAGTTTATTGTCGACAGTAATGGCAACGTCAAAAAAGCTTGGGACCTGCAACCAAAAGGCTCGGCAATTGTGGTGCTCGATAAAGAAGGCAACATCCAGTTTGCCAAAGATGGCGCACTGACGCCGCAAGAGGTGCAGCAGGTGATGGAGATGCTGCACCAGTTGCTGAAATAGCGCTTAAACGGCGTCCCGCACGGCAATGAGCGGGGCGCGGCCTAAAACAGAGAAACCCTAAAGCCAGGGTTCAGGAAAGACTCACGCGGGGTATATAACAGCGGCTTGCCCTGCCAATCGTGGATCTGAGCCCCGGCCGCTACCGCTACCGCGTGCCCTGCCGCCGTATCCCAGATATTGGTTGGCCCAAACCGTGGGTAAAGCTGCGCCCGCCCTTCCGCCACCAGGCAAAACTTCAGTGATGAGCCTACCGAGATGGTTTGGTGTTCGCCCAACTGTTGCAGGTAATCCTGTAACTCCTCATCGCTATGAGAGCGGCTGACCACCACCAACGGTAGCTCGGCATTACTCACGCTAATCTCACGACGCCGGCCCCCTTCTTCCTTCCAGGCCTTGCCGCGTTCGGCCAGATACAGCACGTCCATCGCCGGGGCATAGACCACGCCCATTACCGCCTCACCCTCTTCGATCAACGCGATATTGACCGTGAACTCACCGTTACGGTTTAAAAACTCTTTGGTACCGTCCAGCGGGTCGACCAGCCAGTAACGCGTCCAGTTGCGGCGGATTTCCCAGGCGGGAGGGTCTTCCTCTGACAGCAGTGGGATCTCCGGCGTCAGTGCCGCCAGACCCCGTTTGATGATATGGTGTGCGGCCAAATCGGCGGCGGTCACCGGTGAATCATCTTTTTTCTGTGCCACATCAAGCGATTGTTCACCATGATATACCGCCATGATCGCCGTACCCGCCTCGCGGGACAGCTGGCAAATCTGCTCCAACATAGTGCACCTCAGACATTCAGTTGCGTGGGACATTTCCCCTTTCTATAGCTTGCAGCCTAGTTTTTTTTGGGCGGAATATCCATCTCAACTCGCTAAGCTGTGGTATTTATTCAAGTCTTCTCCGTCACAACTTTGCATAACGATAGGTTATATTCGGCCAGTTTATGCCAGACTTCACAGTTTGCTGAGAGAGGTAGTGGTAATTACATACCCCCTTGAGATGCCCCTCGAAGAATAATCCAATGGAGATAACCATGATCAAGCGCCCTTTGGGACTATCTGCCCTGGCCCTGCTGGTCTGCGCCTCAACGCAGGCAGCCACGGTTGACCTGCGCGTGCTGGAAACCAGCGACCTGCACGGCAATATGATGGACTTCGACTATTACAAGGATAAGCCCACCGATAAATTCGGCCTGGTGCGTACCGCCAGCCTGATCCAACACGCTCGCCAGCAGGTGACCAACAGCGTACTGGTCGATAACGGTGACATCATCCAGGGCAGCCCAATGGCTGACTATATGGCTGCCAAGGGCTTGAAACCCGGCGACATGCACCCGGTCTACAAGGCGATGAATACCCTGGATTATGTGGTGGGCAATATCGGTAATCACGAGTTCAACTACGGGCTCGACTATCTGAAGAATGCCCTGGCGGGGGCCAAATTCCCCTACGTCAACGCCAACGTTATTGATGCCACCACGCAAAAACCGTTGTTCACTCCCTACATTATTGTCGATACCCCGGTAAAAGACCGTGATGGCAAAGCTCATACTTTACGTATCGGCTATATCGGCTTTGTGCCGCCGCAGATCCTGGTGTGGGACAAAGCCAATCTACAGGGGAAAGTAACCGTAAACGACATCACCGAAACCGCCAAACGCTACGTACCGGAAATGCGCAAACAAGGGGCCGACCTAGTCGTCGCGATCCCCCACTCTGGCCTTTCCAGCGACCCCTATAAGGCCATGGCTGAAAACTCGGTGTACTACCTCAGCCAGGTTCCAGGCATCGACGCCATCATGTTCGGCCATGCGCACGCGGTGTTCCCCAGCAAGGACTTCGCCAATATCAAAGGCGCGGATATCGATAAAGGCCTGCTGAACGGGGTGCCTGCGGTGATGCCCGGCCAATGGGGAGATCATCTCGGCATTGTGGATCTGCAGTTGAATAACGATGGGGGAAATTGGAAGGTTACCGCAGCGAAGGCGCAGGCCAGACCGGTTTATGACAAAGAGAACAAGCGTTCGTTGGCAGTGGAAGATCCCGCGCTGGTCAAGGTGTTAGAGGAAGATCATAACGGAACGCGTGAGTTCGTCAGCAAGCCTATCGGCAAGTCTGACGGCAATATGTACAGCTATCTGGCCCTGATCCAGGACGATCCTACCGTGCAGATCGTCAACAATGCGCAAAGAGCCTACGTTGAGCGCTATATTCAAGGCGATCCGGATCTGGCCGATCTGCCGGTATTGGCCGCTGCTGCACCGTTCAAAGTGGGTGGCCGCAAGAACGATCCCGCCAGCTTTGTCGAGGTGGAAAAAGGCCAGCTCACCTTCCGCAATGCCGCCGATCTCTATCTCTATCCCAATACCTTGGTGGTGGTCAAAGCCAGCGGCAAGGAAGTGAAAGAGTGGCTGGAATGCTCCGCCGGGCAGTTCAACCAAATTGACGTTAACAGCAGCAAACCGCAGGGGCTGATCAATTGGGACGGTTTCCGCACCTATAATTTCGACGTGATCGACGGCGTCAATTATCAGATCGACGTCAGCCAACCGGCACGTTACGACGGGGAGTGTACGCTGATCAATGACCAGGCGGAGCGTATCAAGCAGCTGACCTTCAAGGGCAAGCCGATCGATCCTGACGCCCAGTTCCTGGTGGCGACCAACAACTACCGCGCCTACGGCGGCAAGTTTGCCGGAACGGGCGATAAGCATATTGCCTTTGCTTCACCGGATGAGAACCGCGCGGTATTGGCGGCCTACATCAGCGAAGAAACCCAGAAGCACGGCGCGGTGCATCCACAGGCGGACAATAACTGGCGTTTGGCCAGCTTCCACAGCCCACAGCCGTTGGATATCCGCTTTGAGACCTCCCCTAGCGAGAAGGCTGCCGCGTTTATTAAAGATAACGCCCAGTATCCTATGAAATCGGCAGGTAACGACGGCATCGGCTTTGAGCTGTATAAGATCGACCTACAAGCCAAATAATTGAGCGTGAGGCGCGTTACGGCGCGCCTTTTCTCCTCTACCCCTTTTTAACCATGGCGCACCCTTTAAATTGCATTTAAAATACATGTTATAGATTTCTTCCTTTAAAGGGGCATCATCATGGATTACCGTAACCAATCCCTTGGCGCACTCGCCATTGCAATCCCACGTGCCAGCAAGCTGTTCCGCGACTACGATCTGGACTTCTGCTGCGGGGGTAAACAAACCCTGGAGCGCGCTGCCAGCCGCAAAGAACTGGATCTGGATAAGTTGGAAAGTGAGCTAGCCGCGCTGGCGGCAGACCCCGTGGATACCCGCGATTGGCGTCTGGCTCCGCTGGCTGAGATCATCGATTACATCCTGCCACGCTTCCACCAGCGCCATCGTGAACAGCTGTCAGAACTGGTATTGATGGCGGAAAAGGTTGAACGCGTCCATGGCGACAAGCCCACCTGCCCACGCGGGCTGGCCAAGCAGCTAAACCTGATCCGGCTCGATCTGGAAAATCACATGATGAAGGAAGAACAGATCCTGTTTCCGCTGATTAAACAGGGCATGGGGCAACAGGCGGCAGGGCCGATTTCGGTGATGGAGCATGAACATGATGAGGCTGGCGAACAGTTGGAAGTGGTGAAATTCCTCACCAACAACGTCACACCACCGGAAAGGGCCTGCAATACCTGGCAGGCGCTGTACAACGGTATCAATACGTTTATCAGCGATCTGATGGAGCATATCCATCTGGAGAACAACCTGCTGTTCCCACGCGCACTGAGCGGCAAATAGCCCCCTCACCCGAACCCTCTCCCTGTACAGACCGGGGACATGGTAGACAGGTGTTCAAGGACATGGTGAACACTTTTTAACATCCTTTACCCATGATGATCGACCTATTTCTCAGGTCGATCATCCCCACTTTCGTGCTGTACCACCAT
>NZ_JBLJAJ010000016.1:0-117969 GCF_047530005.1 Serratia sp. N21D137 | reverse complement strand
TCTGTTTTTGACCGCCGAGTCCGGCAAGATAGTACCGGACAACGTCAAGTTTGAACTGAAGTGAATACTTCATCAGAACTGTACCTCCAAATGTCAGATGTTTGTCCAACATTTGGGGTTCAGTTCACGTGGGGGCCTCCAGATAGGACGAGTGATTCTGGAAAACCTGCATCTGCAATGCCAGATGACGGGTAAATTGAATGGCGCTGTCATAAGGGACATTCAGCCATTTATGGGCATCTACGGTGATTGAGTCCGCCTGGTGCCAACCGTTCAGCAGATGGGCCAAGCGGGGAGAACAGGCCGCGATCCCACCAAAGGCGGCATCAACATGCAGCCAGAAGGGATAGCGTGCACGCAGTGCCAGCAGGCGGGGCAGATCGTCGAAAACGCCGGTGTTTACCGTACCTGCGCTGGCGAGCACTATCGTTGGGATATCTGGCGTGGCGGCAAGATGATGCTCCAGCGCGTCGATATCAATAGCTTCGCAATCAGCCTGGCTGGCAATAGACTTTAAAGCATCACGCCCAATACCGAGCATGCTGAGCGCTTTCACGCTGCTGGCATGCGCATTGGCAGAAAGGACCTGAATCGCCCCCAAGGCGGCCAAGCCAAACTGTGCCACATCGATCCCACGCTGCTGCCCTAGCCACTGGCGGCCGATGGCAATCCCGGTGAAGTTGGCCATGGTGGCACCGCTGACAAAGCTACCGCTGAAGTCGGCGGGCAGTTGCAGCAGGGTTTTCAATTGCTCAATCGTTGCCAGCTCGATCGCGGCCGCCACGGTATCATGGCTCAGTTGGCTATTCTGGTCGGCAGTGCTAACCAACCAGTCGGCAGCCAGCGCCGCAGGCGTGCTACCGCCAGTGACAAAGCCAAAGTAACGCGGCCCGGCACTGCCGGAAAGGCCAGCCTCATAGCGCTGCCAAAACTCTTCTAATGCCACTAGCGCCCCGCAACCCTCTTCGGCCAGCCGATCGTCACCGGTTTGCAACTGTTGTTCGGCCAACGGCGGGCATACCGGGCGCTGGTTTAAACTGGCAAGGAAGCCCTGCGCCAATTGGTTGGTATGGTCAAGTATGCGGGGTAAATCGTCGAGATCCTGCTGCAAACGTGGGTGCATGGTCATGCCTTGGGTTCGGGGTGAATATGTTTGCACTATAGGCGATCCTGATTAGTGCTAATATCGATAAAAAATGACCCTTTTGGATAGTAAGGCTAACCAGTAATGATTGAGCGTCTTCCTCTGCATATTTTGCCAACCTTTGTGATCGCTGCCCGGTTGGAGAATTTGCGTGCCACGGCGCAACGCGTCAGCCTGACTCATGGAGCCGTTAGCCAACAAATTCAGCAGCTTGAACAGGCTATTGGCTATCCACTCTTTGACCGCTCCGGGCGTGGGGTACGGCTAAATGCTGCGGGGCGCGAACTGCTGGCAGCAGCTGAGCCTGCCTTACTCGCTTTGCAACAGGGCGTTGACCGGGCCAGGCGGATAGCGGAAAGCCAGATGTTGCGCATCAGCGTACTGCCTTCCTTTGCGCATTACTGGTTGTTGCCCAGATTGGCGGAGTTTCATCGTGATTGCCCTGGGATCCGATTGGATATTGACGCCTCGCTGGCGATTCAGGATCTCGGCCGTAAAGGATTCGATGCCGCGATCCGCATTGGTGATGGCCAATGGCCAGGCGTTCAGGCTCAGCGTATCGCCTCAGGAGTAGTGCTGCCGGTAGCGGCCCCGGAGCTGGCCAGGCAATGGCAGGAGGCATTTGATGCTGGAGATCCACACACCCCCTTGCTTGAGCATGACGTCACACCCTGGCATAGCTGGTTTAGCGCCGTAGGGAGAATTGGCGGTGGACAACAGTTGGCGCTGTTCAACGATGCAGGGTTACTGCTGCGCGCAGCCGAGCAGGGGTTTGGTATTGCGCTGGTGAAGGCCGTGTTGGCGAAGGATGCGATTGCAGCAGGGCGCTTGGTGCCATTGTCGGCTGCGCTGCATTTGAACGATAGCGATGTCTATCTGGTGTGGCCACAAGCCGCTGGTTTAACGCCTGAGGTGGCAGCGTTACTGAACTGGTTACAACAGCGCCTCGTAGCGTAGGGGGCCGCATTGCGGCGCCCGATTAGCGTTCTTATATTATTGTTCCTATAACAGTCATTAAATAAGGGGAATATTCGGTTTAGTCTTCGTTTAATAATATAACCTTTACTTCACAACCTCATGTCACTATACTCCAGCCAAAATTACCGTGGAGAAAACCAATTGGACAGTTGCAGTAGTAGCGAAATAATAAAGGCAAGTTGACCAATCTCCTGTGATTTGTTGCTTGCCGAACACGGCGGGCAGCACCCCTCTCTAGTTATTCCGAGCTGTGCAAACCCGAACATGATTGTTGTCCCCGAGGCGCTTGCGCATTGGGCGTATTGATTCGGATATGATTATGGTATTTAACCATCACCACGGCCTTTTCCCTCCAGGCACTCAAACGCTGACCCGCTGATTAATTATCGGCGCGATTTCGCGTGTGCTTAACAGCACATGATTCAACCTCAATGATTAATTAAGGGGAAGATCATGGCTATGACTCCTTTTATCCTGAATTTATTCCTGGCAATGGGCCTGGGTGCTGTTATTGGTGCCGAGCGTCAATGGCGTCAGCGTATGGCGGGTTTGCGTACCAATTCTTTGGTTGCGACCGGAGCCGCAGTGTTTATCCTGAGCTCTTTTGACACCGAACCTTCCAGCGCGGGGCGTATTGCGGCGCAGATCGTTTCCGGTATCGGTTTTCTCGGTGCCGGTGTAATTATGCGGGAAGGGCTGAATATCCGCGGCCTGAACACGGCGGCCACCTTGTGGTGCTCTGCTGCCATCGGCGTGTTATGTGGCCTGGGGCAGCATTGGGAAGCCGTCTGCGCCACCCTGGTGATCCTGTGTGCCAATATCCTGCTGCGTGAAGCGGCGCAGCGTATTAATCTGCAACCCCAGCAACAGGCGGTGGATCTGGAGCTGCGTTATCGCGTCCAGGTCACCTGTGGGGAGCAGGATGAAATCCTGGTTCGTACCCTGATCCTACAGGCATTGAACGGCGTGGCATTACGTTTGCAATCGCTGCGTAGCGCCGATATTGCCATTCCTGGTCAGTTGGAAGTCTGTGCGGAAATTGTGGCTAATCCGGCCGCGCAAAAAGAGATTGAGGGCATTGTCTGCCGTATTAGTTTAGAACGCAGCGTGAGTGCCGTGCATTGGCGCGTGGCGTCAGAATTACCCGTTTAACGATAAATAACCTTCACCAATAGGGTGATAAGGAGGTGTTATGCAAACTCACCCCAGATACTTTATTACTACTGCGTAGTTAAGGAAATTAGCGTTACTTTAGCAACGCCAACAAAGTAAATTCCACTTTGTGCATGTTCACCCGTTATTACGGGCGGGGTAACCCTGTGTGCAAAGTAAAAAAAGAGAATAGCATCATGACCCATATTAAAGAAAATAGCCGCCGCCGTGATAAACAGCGCGAGCCGTATGCCATTGCTCTCGAGGCAAAGAACAGCCTCGATCAAACGTTGGCTAATTTAAACTGTAACCGCATTGGATTAACTCAGGAAGATGCCCAGGAGCGTTTGCAGTATTTTGGTAGCAATCAGGTTGCTCATGAGAAGGCACCGCATGCGCTGGTGCAGTTAGTCAGCGCGTTTAACAACCCGTTTATCTTTGTGTTGATGGTGTTGGCAGGGATCAGTTTCTTTACCGATTACTGGTTGCCCATGCAAAACGGTGAAGAAACTGATCTTACCGGCGTCATCATTATCCTGATTATGGTTACGTTGAGTGGGTTGCTGCGCTTCTGGCAGGAATACCGCACCAATAAAGCGGCCGAATCACTCAAATCGATGGTGCGTACCACGGCAACGGTGTTACGCCGTAGTAATTTTAGCACCCAGGCATTAGCGGTGGAAATTCCCATTCGTGAGTTGGTTCCAGGCGATATTATTCAGCTCTCTGCCGGGGACATGGTACCCGCGGACCTCCGCTTGCTCAGCTCACGCGATCTGTTTATCAGCCAGGCCATTTTGACCGGCGAAGCTATTCCGATCGAAAAATACGATGCCTTGGCTGGCGTGAGCGAAAAGTCGAGCGAGATCGATGCCTCCAGCGAAAGCGAACTGCTGGAGTTGGCCAATATCTGCCTGATGGGCACCAACGTGGCCAGCGGAACGGCGACGGCGGTGGTGGTCGCGACCGGTGGCCGCACCTACTTTGGCTCCCTGGCGAAGTCGATCGTCGGTACCCGTTCGCAAACGGCCTTTGACCGTGGAGTCAACAGCGTTAGCTGGCTGTTGATCCGCTTTATGTTGGTGATGGTGCCGATCGTCTTGCTGATTAACGGTTTTACCAAAGGAGACTGGACGGAAGCGGCCCTGTTTGCCTTGGCGGTCGCCGTGGGGCTGACGCCGGAAATGCTGCCGATGATCGTCAGCTCCAACCTGGCGAAGGGCGCAATTGCCATGGCGCGCCGCAAGGTGGTGGTCAAACGGCTGAATGCGATCCAGAACTTTGGCGCGATGGACGTGCTCTGTACCGATAAAACCGGCACCCTGACGCAGGATCGCATCATTCTGGAACACCATCTGGATGTGAATGGCAGCAAAGATAACCACGTGCTGCATTTAGCCTGGTTGAACAGCTTCCATCAGAGCGGTATGAAAAACCTGATGGATCAGGCAGTGATCCGGTTTGGCCAGGGTCAGCCGGGCGTAGAGGCGTTGGGGCGCTACAGCAAGGTTGATGAGCTGCCGTTTGATTTTATACGTCGTCGCTTGTCGATAGTGGTACAGGATGAACAACAGCGCCAACTGCTGATTTGCAAAGGTGCCGTTGAAGAGATGCTGGAGATTGCCACTCACGTCCGTGTCGGGCAGCAGGTGTTGGCGCTTGACGAGGCCCGCCGTGCCGATTTGCAGGCGTTGGCCTGCCAGTATAATGAAGATGGTTTCCGCGTGCTGGTACTGGCAACGCGAGATTTGGGTCTGGAAGGTTGCACTCTGCCACTGAGCATTGTGGATGAACGTGACTTGGTGATCGAAGGCCTGCTGACCTTCCTCGATCCGCCAAAAGAGAGCGCTCGTGAAGCGATTGCTGCCCTGCAGGAAAATGGCGTGGCGGTGAAAGTGCTGACCGGCGACAACCCGGTAATCACCTGTAAAATCTGCCGTGACGTTGGGCTGGAACCGGGAACGCCACTCTCCGGCCTGGAGATTGAACAGATGGACGATGCCCATCTGATGCGTGAGGTTGAGCAGCGTACGGTATTCACCAAGCTGACGCCGCTGCAAAAATCACGCGTGCTGAAAATGTTGCAGGCTAATGGCCACACCGTGGGCTTCCTGGGGGATGGTATTAACGACGCCCCGGCGTTACGCGATGCCGACGTGGGCATTTCTGTCGATACCGGTACCGACATCGCCAAGGAATCCGCCGATATCATCCTGTTGGAAAAGAACCTGATGGTGCTGGAAGAGGGGGTGATCAAAGGGCGTGAAACCTTCGGTAATATCATCAAGTATCTGAACATGACCGCCAGCTCCAACTTCGGCAACGTGTTCTCGGTGCTGGTGGCCAGTGCGTTTATCCCGTTCCTGCCGATGCTGGCGATCCACTTGCTGTTACAGAACCTGATGTACGATATCTCCCAGCTTTCCCTGCCGTGGGACAAGATGGACAAAGAATTCCTGCGTAAACCCCGCAAGTGGGACGCCAAGAATATTGGTCGCTTTATGCTGTGGATTGGGCCGACGTCGTCGATTTTCGACATCACGACCTATGCGTTGATGTGGTTTGTGTTTGCCGCCAATAGTGTAGAACATCAGGCGCTGTTCCAGTCCGGCTGGTTTATTGAAGGGTTGCTGTCTCAGACACTGGTAGTGCATATGCTGCGTACCCAGAAGATCCCGTTTATTCAGAGTACGGCGGCGCTGCCGGTGTTGTTGACCACCGGGATTATTATGGCACTCGGTATCTATATTCCGTTCTCGCCGCTCGGGGCATGGGTCGGGTTGCAACCGCTGCCGTGGGAGTATTTCCCTTGGCTGGTGGCCACGCTGGTCAGCTACTGTGTGGTGGCGCAATTGATGAAGCGTTTCTACATCCGCCGCTTTGGCAAGTGGTTCTAATCTACATTTTTGCCGGGCGTAATGCCTGGTGATAAACCTCAATCGGCCTGTTTCTTAAAGGGGGGCGCATCATGCGTCCCCCTACGCCAATCAGCAATATTGCTACAGGCTGCGGCAATGTCTGCGATATTCAGAGGGGGAGCGATCGGTATGCTTTTTGAATATCCGGCAAAAATAGTTACTGTCGTCGAACCCACAGCTATGCGCGATCTCTTTGATCTTCAGATCATAGCCACGCAATAGATTTTTCGCCCGCTCGAGGCGCACCGCGGTGATGTACTCATTGAAACCGACAGGGCCAGACTTTTGAAACAGGTGGGACAGGTAGTTAGGGGTAATATGAAATCGTTTGGCAACGCCTTCCCGTGTTAGCGGCAGCCCGGCGTGGTCATCGAGGTAGTCCTGTATGGCCAGCAGCAGCTCCTGGCTTTTACTGACGGTTTGCCCCTGGCCTGCGAGCTGTTCCAGGCAGTGGCTGACCAATCCGGTAAAGATCAGCTGCGAGGTCAATGCATCAGGTTGCAGCAACACCTCATTCATCGCCAGTAGCAGGTATGAGCCGACTCTGGGCCCACGCCGCGCAACGTGCTGTTTTTGCGTTTCACACAGCGCTTGCCCGTCCCATCTTTGCAGGCTGAAACCCAGCTTTTGCTTACTGAACAAGATACTCAGCGTGGTGGCTGGCCGGGTCCATTGCGGAAAACTCCATTTGCCCGCGGGGACATAAAGCACCTGATAGCTGGAGAGCGTGTTATTGGCCAAAGGTAGACACTGATCTTCAACTTCCCCATCTAGCACTATCTCAAGCTGCGGAAAAGGCACGCAGAAGGCCAAGGGCGGAGCGGGAAAAGTGGGTTCAGGAAACCTTACCTGGATCGCATTCTGATGGGCAATCAGCTGTTCAAGCAGGGTAACTAGCGTTTCAGACATCGCGATCTCCAGTGCGCTTCGGCGGTTAACGATGCATTTAAGAATGATGGTAAACCCAGGTGGGCAGTGCAATTAAGGTGATATTTCCCGGCATTTAAGGGACTTTTGCACAATGATGACCCAGGTCACATTTTGGGCTGGCGTACATCTGTGTCCAGTATTTCGTAGTAAAAGCCCCCTGTTTTTGGCCCAGGCTTCCAGTAAATTTGCCGTTATGTTATCAAAAAGTAAATGGAGAAATCATGATGCAACGTCAATCCGAGATATACCTGGAGGCTTTAGGAGCCAGCATCGAGTTAACGGCACAGATGAAGCAGGAGCTTGATACGTTAGGGTATACCGTGGTGCACAACGTGGCCGATCCTGACTGGCTGGTGGCGATGCGCAATCTTATTGATGAGCTGGTGGAGAAAGAAGGGGATAACCTGGCCATTGAGCACCATCAGGAAGCGACGGCAACGCGCATTGCCAACATGGTAAATAAAGGTGTGGTGTGGGAAAAGGTGTGGTCGCACCCGCTGATCCTGTCTGCCTGCCGCTATATTTTCAAGGGTGAGTTCAAGGTCTCTAGCCTCAATGCCCGCGAAGCCTTGCACGGCGGCGGCCATCAGCCTTTGCATGCCGACTGGAAAAAGCCGCGCCCTGATTTTCCCAAAGTACACCTGGTCAATGCGATATGGGCGATTGACGACCTTAGTGCGGAAAATGGCGCGCCGCGGATCATCGCCGGAACGCATCTGCGGCCGGAACTGCCGGAAGAGGTGTTGGCCGATCCTGATTTAGCACATCCTGATGAAGTTGTTTTTGCGGCCCCGGCCGGGAGCGTGATGATCTATAACGCGCACACCTGGCATGGAGGGACTCAGAACAGGATCGGCACCCGGCGGCGGGTATTACACGCACTCTATATCGACCGTGCAGATACCGCCCAGCAGGACCAGCGCCGCTGGCTGAAGGAAGAAACGGCCAGCCGACTGACCCCGGCGCAAAAATGGCTGCTGGATGTGCTTTGAGTATCCGGAGTAGGGGCGCTGCAGCGCCCGTTAAATCCGATGTCAGCACCGGATCTGCGAGGCAGCTCTCGTTAATTGTTACGTTAATGTTGCCGTAATCGACTATTGTCTTCTCTTCACTTGCGAACTAGCAACGCGCGTCACGTTTGCCAAAGGCGTGAGCGACACGGAGAGAGAATATGAATCAGCGGGAACTAGAAAGCGCCATCGTTACCGATTTTTCCAAGCGCATGAGCTATGGTGATTACCTGTGCCTGGATCGACTACTGGATTGCCAGCAGCCACTTTCCAACCCGCAACATCATGATGAGATGCTGTTTGTGGTGCAACATCAGACTTCGGAACTGTGGATGAAACTGATGCTGCACGAACTGCAGGCGGCGAGGACTCTGGTGCAGCAGGATAAGCTCAGCCACTGCTTCAAGATCCTGGCCAGGGTGAAGCAGATCCAGCGTTTACTGTTTGAGCAATGGGCGGTGCTGGAAACGCTGACTCCATCGGAATATGTGGAGTTCCGTGGCGTGCTGGGCAACTCTTCAGGTTTCCAATCTCATCAATATCGTTCGATCGAGTTTTTGTTGGGTAACAAAAATGCTGCCATGCTGGCCGTCTTCAGCGACGATGTGCCAAAGCATGCCGCGTTGAAAGCGATCCTCGAAGCCCCGAGCCTGTATGACGAATTCCTCCGCTATCTTTCCCGCCACGGTCTTGCGGTACCTAAGGCATGCATTGAACGAGACTGGACCCAGCCTTACCAGCGCAATCCAGAGCTATTACCGGTGTTTAAACTGATTTACGATAATCCGCAAACCTACTGGGCGGCCTACGAAATGGCCGAGAAGCTGGTGGATATTGAGGAAAGCTTTCATCTATGGCGTTTTCGCCATATGAAAACGGTCGAGCGGATCATTGGTTTTAAATCGGGAACCGGCGGCTCCAGCGGCGTCAGCTTCTTGAAGAAGGCGTTAGAGTTGACCTTTTTCCCGGAACTGTTAGACGTACGCACCGAGATTGGCGCTTGACTGCTTTGTCTAGGTTTGAAGCAGTATCAGGGCGCATAGCGCCCTGAACAGAGGATCACTCCTCGGCGACGCGGATTATCAGTTTGCCGAAGTTTTTCCCTTTTAGCAGACCGAAAAAGGCCTGAGGGGCATTTTCTAACCCGTCGACTACGTCCTCGCGGAATTTGATCTTGCCCTGGCTGACCCATTCCCCCATCTGTTGTAGAAACTCGCCGAAGCTTTCTGCGTAATCATCGAAGATGATAAAACCCTGCATCTTGATGCGCTTGCGCAGGATCAGGCCTTGTAACAACGGCAAGCGATCTGGGCCAGGCGGTAACTCGGTCGCGCTGTAGTGGGCGATAATGCCGCAGACGGGGATACGTGCCTTGGTATTGAGCAAAGGAATAACCGCATCGAATACTGCGCCGCCGACGTTTTCATAGTAAATATCGATGCCCTGGGGGCAGGCTGCTGCCAGTTGGGCCGCAAAGTCGGCCGAGCGGTGATCGATACAGGCATCAAATCCCAGTTCTTCCACCACATAGCGGCATTTCTCTGCGCCACCCGCCACACCCACCACGCGGCATCCTTTCAGCTTGCCAATCTGACCTACCACGGAACCTACTGCTCCGCTGGCTGCTGCGACCACCAAGGTTTCGCCCGCCTGTGGCTGGCCGATATCCAACAGCCCCATATAGGCGGTAAAACCAGGCATACCTAATACGCCAAGCAACCGGGAAGGGTGATCCAGTTTGGCCCCCAGATTACGCAGGCCGCTGCCGTCCGACAGCGCATGGCTTTGCCATCCGTCGTAACCTAGCACCCAATCCCCAACGTTAAAGTCTGGATGTTGTGAAGCCTGCACGCGGGATACGGTGCCGCCGACCATCACTTCGCCTATCTGTACCGGGGGGGCGTAAGAGGGCGCATCGCTCATACGGCCACGCATATAGGGATCTAATGAAAGGTAAACCGTGCGCAGCAACAACTGCCCGGCGGCGGGCTGTGTGATGGGGCTGGTTTCCAGGCGGAAATTGTTTGCCTGCGGTTCCCCGTGTGGGCGTGAAGCTAAAACAAAACGGCGGTTATGCGCTTGCTGAGACATCGATGACTCCTTGGCGACGGTGTTGAACGAAAGGCGTTCAGGTAGTGGCTAGTCTAGTGAATCTGTCGCAGTGGAAAATAGCGTTATGTGCGCACTTATGCGATAACGTAAAAAGCGTAGCGGGAACCTTGTTGAAAAATATTGCGTAATAGCTGCAGTGGCGGAATGTTCGTTGACCACTTTCTTATATCGTGATGAAAAATAACAGTCGAAATCTGATTGTCAACCATAGGTAATAGTGATATTTGATATTGGGTATATTGATAGAAGTGCGATAATTCCGATCTCATATATTGATACTGATGATGATATTAAGGGCGATTTGTAGAATAAACGATGCTTCATTGGCGAGCCAGTATTGCTTACGATCCATTTAATTCGTTAGAAGAAAAAAGAGGCCCACCTGAATAGCCAACGGGAGGTGATAACTGTGCGTTATAGCGGAACGATCAGCACGTCAATGCTGCTGGTATTGATAAAGCGCGCGGCGGAGCAGGCCACTTTATTCATCATGCTATCGCTATGGTTGCCACAGATGACCAGATCAAAGGGTTGCTTCTGGTTGGCGTAGGTCAGACAGTCGCCCAACTCGCCGTGGATGATCCGCGTAGCGATATTGGGATAGTTTGCCCGTAGGCACAGTTCTTCCATAAACAGCAGCGTCTCTTCCTCCATCAGCGCACGCAGGTCACCCAGCATGGGGGCGGGGAAAATCTCGGCATTGGCAATGATGCTGACTAGCGTGATTTTCCCATCGCAGGGACGCACGATCGAGACGGCTTTCTCTACCAGCCGGTGGCTGTCCGCTGCGACGGCCACCGTAACCAGAACGTTGTGATATCCCATGTTCTACTCCCGCTGCCTGAATGTGTGCTTAAAGGGTAGAGCAATGCCTGCGCAAGAAATGTGGTATGTATCACGCGCAACGCCAAACCCCAGGGCAAGGAAAAAATTCCGCCATAAAAGATAAAAAGATGCGCGCATCACTGTCTGGGTGATTAAAGCACCTGTGCCCAGAGTGACTTTGGCACTTTGCCCAGATCGAACAGTTTGCCAGAGACCAGTTCCGCACGGCGATGATCCGCAGCACGGTACATGTTGCTCATTTCATTGTCATCCGTCAGTGAGTAATTCAGCTTGTCGTAGACTTTTTCCAGACTGTCCAGGCTGGAACATTTGCGAAACGTCATCAGGTAATCGATGGTACTTGTCATAGTTAAAACATAGCCTATTAATAGTATTAAAGCGGAAAGAAAAATCTCACATATTCGCAGAAATCGCCACAAGTGAAGAGATGTCGCCAGGCAAAATAAAAGAAAAGTGAGTAAATGGAACACGCTTAGCCAAAATACCCCGGTTAGTGGGGAGAGGCACCATCGAATGATAATATGTGCCGAGCATCTGGGCAATGTATCTTGACAGATAAACTGTCAATTAGGGGGAATCTTACCTTATTGGCTCTGGGGGAGTTTGTCAGCAAAGCGCTGCGTTTCTTTGCCCATGGCAAAGAAAATGATAACGGCAGTGGTTTTGGCTGGTGGATACCCGATGTATTATCATTGGGCGAGTGAAAAAATTTTTGTGAAGAAGCGTAAGGCCAAAACATAATTCAGTTGGTGCTGAAAAGTGGCTGGACAATAAAGCAAGCTTGATTTAATGCTTGTTCAGGTTGACGTTAGGCAGCGTTAGGAATTTTCCATATCATCGTTCGGGGAGAGGCTTGAGTAATAATTAAAATGCTAAGTAAAAATCAATTTGCTACTTTCCTGATCGACCAATGCTAGTTGACATTATCTTTTCTGACTTACCCCTGGTTGCCCCTATCGCGACGAAACACATTGTTACTTCTGCTAACTTGTTCAACCCATAATACTGCCCCTTTAACCGCAGGAGTTGCCCTGTCGAAAATTGAAACAGCGACACAAGTTAAATCTTACTTTTCAGTCGGGGGTGGTTTTAGCGGGTGATGTTATTCGTAAGGAACTGCTTTTAAATGACAATCAGAATTTTAAACTACGCTAGTGGCGGGGTGGCAGATTTTTTCTCTGTGATTTGGCTTTAGTTAAGCTTTTGTTCGAATTGATCTAAAAAAGCGTATTTTTGGGCTATAAAAGCTGGTTTTTAAGACCTTTTCTTACTTTAGCGTGTTTATTGCACAGCTTGGTGGCTAATAATTGGTCGGATTTTGGCCTTTTCAAGCTTGATATTTTTTATTTTTGTGAGCTGTGTCACATTGTTTTTAAAATAGCGTGTCGCTTACGTTGTGTGGGCTAAGTGATCGGGGGTAGAGTTGCGCTGTTATTAAGATTAATCTTATTATTTTTGTAAAAATAGTCTTACGAAAAACACACTTTTGAAGCAGGATGCTGTATATCCATACATGTATTTACATGTATATCCAATACTGAGTAACAACCCGAAATGTGTATAGTCGCGCAGTTATCGCGGCTGGCGTACAGGGATTTGTTTGCCAACTTTGGGAATGAACCCAGGTCATGGGCGATAATTTATCACCCAGCATATGTTTTTAAACATAGTCTGTCGGGATGGGAATATGGGTACGTCTGAACTACTTAAACATATTTATGACATTAATTTGTCATATTTGCTTCTGGCACAGCGTCTGATTAACGATGAAAAAGCGTCAGCAATGTTCCGTCTGGGTATTGATAACTCGATGGCGGATGCGCTGTCGCAACTCACGTTGCCACAAATGGTGAAACTGGCAGAAACTAATCAGTTGGTTTGCCACTTCCGTTTCAACGATCACAATACTATCGAGCGCCTGACGAAAGAATCCCGCGTGGACGATCTGCAACAGATCCACACCGGCATTTTGCTATCGAGCCATTTACTCCAAGAACTATCGGGTAAAGGCGGTTGTGTGACGAAGAAAAGAGCCTGATGATGAGTGAGAAAAGTATTGTTCAGGAAGCCAAGGACATTCAACTCGCCATGGAACTGATCACGCTGGGCGCGCGCTTGCAGATGTTGGAGAGCGAAACGCAGCTTAGCCGTGGGCGATTGATCAAACTGTATAAAGAATTACGCGGCAGTCCGCCGCCCAAAGGGATGCTGCCATTCTCGACCGACTGGTTCATGACCTGGGAGCAAAACATCCACTCGTCGATGTTTTTCAATGCCTATCAGTTCCTGCTCAAATGCGGTCAGTGCCACGGGGTTGAAGCCGTGGTCAAAGCCTATCGACTGTATTTGGAACAGTGTCCGCAGCAGCCAGGCGAACCCCCGTTGCTGGCGCTGACACGAGCCTGGACGCTGGTGCGTTTTGTCGACAGCGGTATGTTGCAGCTATCCGCCTGCAGCTGCTGTGGTGGGGCTTTTATCACCCATGCGCACCAGCCGCTTAATAGTTTTGTCTGCAGTTTATGCCAACCCCCATCCCGCGCAGTAAAAAGACGTAAACTTTCGCCGCAACTGGCCGATATTATTCCACAACTGCTGGAAGAGCAGGTTAAACGCGCAGTCTGAGCCTGCTTGCAGGCTTATACAGCAACACAGACTGGTGAAACTCAAGGGCTCGGTACTCCGGGCTCTCTGGGCGACACGCGCTGTTGCCTAATTTCACCCGCGCTGACTCACCTTCCACCCATATTGTGAATTTAAGGAATACGTGTGCTAGTTATTTTGGGTTATCTCGTGGTTCTGGGAACCGTGTTTGGCGGCTATATGATTGTCGGGGGGCACCTCGGCGCACTCTATCAGCCTGCCGAATTTTTGATCATCGGGGGGGCTGGTGTGGGAGCCTTTATCGTCGGCAACAACGGTAAAGCGATCAAATCCACGCTACGCGCTCTTCCCAAGCTGATGCGCCGCTCAAAATACAACAAAGAACTGTATATGGATCTGATGGCGCTGCTGTATCGGCTGATGGCTAAATCCCGCCAGCAAGGCATGTTGTCGCTTGAGTTTGATATCGATAATCCGCAGGAAAGCGAAATTTTCTCTAATTATCCGCGCATTCTTGCCGATAACCACTTGGTGGAATTTATTACCGACTATTTGCGACTCATGGTGAGCGGCAATATGAACGCCTTTGAGATCGAAGCGTTGATGGATGAAGAGATTGAAACCTTCGAACAGGAAAGCGAGGTACCCGCAGGGAGCCTGGCGATGGTCGGCGATTCGTTGCCGGCTTTCGGCATCGTGGCTGCCGTGATGGGGGTAGTGCACGCACTTGCTTCGGCTGACCGGCCAGCGGCGGAATTGGGGGCACTGATCGCCAATGCGATGGTGGGCACTTTCCTCGGCATTCTGTTGGCCTATGGGTTCATCTCCCCGCTGGCTACTTTACTGCGCCAGAAGAGTGCTGAAACCACCAAGATGATGCAGTGCATCAAGGTCACCTTGCTGTCGAGTTTGAATGGTTATGCCCCACAGATCGCGGTCGAGTTTGGCCGTAAAACGTTGTACACCACGGAGCGCCCTTCCTTCATTGAGTTGGAAGAGCATGTGCGTAAGGTGAAAGCCCCGGCACAGCAGGCGACGGAAGAGCAGGACGCATGAAACAGAATCACCCGGTTATTCTGGTCAGAAAACGCAAAGCCCATCATGCCGGTCATCACGGCGGCTCCTGGAAAATTGCCTATGCCGATTTTATGACGGCGATGATGGCGTTTTTTCTGGTGATGTGGCTGCTGGCGATTGCCAGCCCGCAGGAGTTGACGCAGATAGCCGAATATTTCCGTACCCCACTGAAGGTGGCGCTGACCAGCGGCGACAAGAGCAGCTCGGAAAGTAGCCCAATCCCGGGCGGTGGGGACGATCCAACCCAGCAGCAAGGGTTGGTCAAAAAGCAGATGGATTCACCGGAAAAGCGTGCAGAAGAGCTGCGCCTGAACAAGCTGCGCGAGAAACTCGATGAGCTGATTGAGTCGGACCCGCGCCTGAAAGCGCTGCGACCGCATTTGCTGATCAACATGATGGACGAAGGATTGCGCATTCAAATTATCGATAGCCAGAACCGGCCGATGTTCAAGACCGGCAGCGCACAGGTGGAAAGCTATATGCGCGATATCCTGCGCGGGATAGCGCCGATCCTCAATGGATTATCGAACAAAATCAGCCTGTCGGGCCATACCGACGATCTGCCTTATGCTACCGGTGAGCGCTATTACAGCAACTGGGAGCTGTCCGCCGATCGTGCCAATGCCTCGCGGCGTGAACTGATCGCCGGTGGTTTGGCCGAAGGCAAAGTATTGCGGGTGGTTGGGATGGCCTCGACCATGAACCTGAAACAGCACGGCGGTGATGATGCGGTTAACCGGCGGATCACCATTCTGGTGCTGAACAAAGCAACCCAGCAGGGGATAGAACACGAGAATGCGGAGAGCAGCGCTACGGAAATCGATCAGCCAGAAGGCCTGAAGCAGTTGGCTCCGCAGGCGACGGCACCGGCTATAGCGACACCGGAATTACCACCGTCGCCGCCTGCTCCAACCGCCGAACTGCCGGCAACGCAGGGCACGCCAGAGCAACCTCCGGCAGCGGTGAAAGCCGCAGACACCGGGCCGACAGCGGCTATTCCGGCGGCACCTTCCGCCACTTCACCGACTAACAGCGACTCACAGCAGAGGTGACCCCGTGAGCATGGACATTAGCGCTTTTTATCAGACCTTTTTTGATGAGGCAGACGAGCTGCTGGCCGATATGGAGCAACATCTGTTGGAGCTGGACCCGCTGGCCCCGGATATTGAACCACTGAACGCGATTTTCCGCGCTGCCCATTCGATCAAGGGCGGGGCAGCTACCTTCGGCTTTAGCGTGCTGCAGGAAACTACCCACCTGCTGGAGAATTTGCTGGACGGTGCCCGGCGTCAGGAAATGAGCCTGAGCACCGAAATTATCAACCTGTTTCTGGAAACCAAAGACATTATGCAGGAGCAACTGGACGCCTATAAAACGTCGCAACAGCCTGATAGCGAGAGCTTTGAGTATATTTGTCAGGCGTTGCGGCAGTTGGCTTTGGAAGCGCAACAGCAGGATGCTCCTGCGGCGGCGGTAACGGTAACCTCACCGGTAGTTCATGCCGCTGCTCCGGCTGCAATTGAAGGCGGGATGCGGATCAGCCTGAGCGGTCTGAAGCCGAATGAAATTCCGCTGATGCTGGAAGAGTTGGGCAATCTCGGCGAGGTGGAAAACCCGCAGCAGACCGAGACCAGCCTGGAGGTCACTTTACTGACCTCTGCCAGTGAGGAGGATATCAGCGCGGTGCTGTGCTTTGTGCTGGAGCCGGAGCAGATTGCCTTTTCCACGCCGCCGAAGGCCGTGGAGAAGATCAGCACGCCGGAACCCGTGGCCGTTGTCACACCTACCGCGCCCGCCACGGTGGCTGAAGCGCCGAAGCCCAAAGCCAAGGCTAGCGAGTCCACCAGTATTCGCGTGGCGGTAGAAAAGGTCGATCAACTGATCAACCTGGTGGGGGAATTGGTGATCACTCAGTCGATGCTGGCCCAGCGTTCCGGCTCCCTGGATCCGGTCAACCACGGCGATCTGCTCAACAGCATGAGCCAGTTGGAGCGTAACGCTCGCGACCTGCAAGAGTCGGTGATGTCGATCCGCATGATGCCGATGGAGTACGTTTTCAGTCGCTTCCCGCGTCTGGTGCGCGATCTGGCCAGCAAGCTGGACAAGCAGGTGGAGTTGACGCTACGCGGCAGCTCTACCGAACTGGACAAGAGCCTGATTGAACGCATTATCGATCCGTTGACGCACCTGGTGCGTAACAGCCTGGATCACGGTATTGAAGAACCTGCTGCGCGCCTGGCCGCCGGTAAGGCCGAAGTCGGTAGTCTGATCCTGTCCGCCGAACATCAGGGCGGCAATATCTGCATTGAGGTCACCGATGACGGTGCCGGTCTCAATCGCCAGAAAATTCTCGCCAAGGCTGCTTCGCAGGGGCTAGCGGTGAGTGACAACATGAGCGATGAAGAGGTCGGCATGCTGATCTTTGCCCCGGGTTTCTCCACCGCCGAGCAGGTGACAGACGTCTCCGGGCGCGGAGTGGGCATGGACGTGGTGAAGCGAAATATTCAGGAGATGGGGGGCCATGTCGAAATCCATTTCCAGGCTGGGAAGGGCACCTCAATCCGCATTTTACTGCCGCTGACGCTGGCCATTCTTGACGGCATGTCGGTCAAGGTGAATGAGGAAGTGTTCATTCTGCCATTGAATGCCGTGATGGAGTCATTGCAACCGCAGGCCGAGGATTTGCATCCGCTGGCCGGTGGGGAGCGTGTGCTTCAGGTACGCGGCGAATATCTGCCTCTGGTCGAGCTGTATCGGGTGTTTGAGGTTGACGGTGCCAAAACCGAAGCCACTCAGGGCATCGTGGTGATTTTGCAAAGTGCAGGCCGCCGCTATGCGCTGCTGGTCGATCAGTTGATCGGTCAGCACCAGGTGGTGGTGAAAAATCTGGAAAGCAATTACCGCAAGGTGCCGGGCATTTCGGCTGCCACCATTCTGGGGGATGGCAGCGTGGCGCTGATTGTAGATGTTTCGGCGCTGCAAACGCTGAACCGGGAAAAGCGTCTGACGGACGCTGCCGCATAATTATTAACCGACTGATTTAAAGGTGATCGAAATGGCAGGACTGGCAGCCGTCAGCAAACTGGCGGGCGAAACGGTAGGTCAGGAGTTCCTGATTTTTACCTTGGGTAACGAAGAGTATGGCATTGATATCCTCAAGGTTCAGGAGATCCGCGGTTACGATCAGGTAACGCGCATCGCCAACACCCCGGCGTTTATCAAGGGCGTGACCAATCTGCGTGGGGTGATCGTGCCGATTATCGATCTGCGCGTGAAGTTTGCCCAGCAGGACGTCTCTTATGATGAAAACACCGTGGTGATCGTGCTGAACTTTGGCCAGCGGGTGGTGGGTATCGTGGTAGATGGCGTGTCTGATGTGCTGTCGTTAACGACGGATCAGATCCGCCCGGCCCCTGAGTTCGCGGTTACGTTGGCGACGGAATATCTCACCGGTCTGGGGTCGCTCGGTGAACGTATGCTGATCCTGGTGGATATCGAAAAGCTGCTGAGCAGCGAAGAGATGTCTCTGGTGGACAACGTAGCGAAAAGCGCCTGATTGCTGAGTAGCTGTTTGTCAAGGCTCAACAGGTGGGGATAATGCAGAACGCCGACACGCCGTAAATCCGTCCCTGGGGGCTCGTATCGCGCATCCCTGCGCTCAACGGGCCCCTCACCGAGTTAAAATCTTACCCTCCGCACAATACAAAAAAATAGTTACAGATTTTTCTTAAAGTTCTCTTCTGCCACGCCGATAACCCAGACAGTTAACGTACACAGCACTTGTCTGTGCGGGCTTCCAAGAAGGGTAAAAATGTTTAATCGTATGAAGGTGGTCACCAGCTTATTGCTGGTGCTGGTGTTATTCGGTGCCTTGCAGCTGGTTTCCGGTGGGCTGTTTTTCACTTCGCTGAAAGATAACAAAGAGAATTTTACCGTACTGCAAACTATCCGACAGCAGCAGTCAGAACTGAATGAAAGCTGGGTAAACCTGCTGCAAACCCGCAATACCCTCAATCGTGCCGGGATCCGCTACATGATGGACCTCAATAAAGCGGGCACCGGTGCCACCGTTGATGAACTGCTGGTCTCGGCGAAAAACACCTTGAGCATGGCGGAACAGCACTACACTGCCTATGAAAAAATCCCTCTGGATGCTCGCCAGGATGCCGCAGCGGCAGACGAACTCAAGCAACGCTATACCACTCTGCACACTGCGTTGTCGGAACTGGTCACACTGTTGGGTGACGGCAAGCTGGACGCCTTCTTCGAACAGCCCACTCAACGTTATCAGACTGAATTTGAACAGCTCTATAACCGCTACCTGACTCAGAACGACAAGCTATACCAGATCGCGGTCGAAGATGGCGACAGCTCTTTCGAATTCGCCGTTTGGACGTTGGTCGTGGTGCTGGTACTGGTGGTTGCGGTGATCGCCATGGTTTGGTTCGGCATCCACCATATTCTGGTGCGCCCACTCAACCGTATGATTGAGCACATCAAACTGATCGCCGCAGGCGATTTGACTCACCAAATCGACGTCAACAGCCGCAACGAAATGGGCGTGCTGGCAGCCAGCCTTAGGCACATGCAAGGCGAACTGATTGACACCGTCAGCGGCGTGCGTCAGGGGGCCGATGCCATCTACAGCGGTGCTTCCGAGATTGCCGCAGGTAACAACGATCTCTCTTCCCGTACCGAACAGCAGGCCGCCTCGCTGGAAGAAACCGCCGCCAGCATGGAGCAGTTGACCGCGACGGTGAAACAGAACGCCGAAAACGCCCGTCAGGCCAGCCAACTGGCGTTGAGCGCCTCAGAAACCGCGCAGAAAGGCGGCAAAGTGGTCGCCAACGTGGTGCAAACCATGCACGACATCGCGGGCAGTTCGCAGAAAATTGCCGACATTACCAGCGTGATCGACGGCATCGCCTTCCAGACCAATATCCTGGCGTTGAATGCGGCAGTTGAAGCTGCCCGTGCCGGTGAGCAGGGCCGTGGTTTTGCCGTGGTTGCCGGGGAGGTACGTAACCTGGCAAGCCGCAGCGCGCAGGCAGCCAAAGAGATCAAAGGCCTGATTGAAGACTCGGTTAGCCGCGTCGATATGGGCTCGGTGCTGGTGGAAAGCGCCGGTGAAACCATGGGCGATATCGTCAATGCCGTCACCCGCGTCACCGACATCATGGGTGAAATCGCTTCGGCCTCCGACGAGCAAAGCCGTGGTATCGATCAGGTTGGCCAGGCGGTTGCCGAAATGGATCGCGTCACTCAACAGAACGCCTCTTTGGTCGAAGAATCGGCCTCTGCGGCGGCAGCTCTGGAAGAGCAGGCCAGCCGCTTGACCCAGTCCGTTGCGGTATTCCGACTGAAAGCGGAAGGCCAAAACGAGTTCAAGTCATCCGCCAACAGTAAAGTCGTTACCCCGGTAATCAATCATAAAAAAATGAACGCCAGCGATCCGCAGGAGAACTGGGAAACGTTCTAACCGGCATTGGGCTGCGTTCTCCCTGCGAGATCGTGGCCCTTTTTTCCGTCCTAAGTCGTGTTAAACCGCGGCTACCTGGAGGTTTATCGTGTTTAACCGAGTCCGTATCTCTACCAGTCTGTTTTTATTACTGCTGACCTTTTGTCTGATGCAACTGATTAGCACCGGCTTGTCGTATACCGCTTCCCGCTCCGATAACCACAATCTTAATCTGATTAGTCTGGGTAGCCAGCAGCGTGATGCCCTCAGCCTGAGCTGGGTTTCGCTGCTACAGGCACGTAACACCTTGAACCGGGCCGGCACCCGTGCAGCGCTGAAAGTACCGCAAGAACAGGTCGATGCGCTGATGGGCAACGCCCGCAGTTCGTTGCAGAAAGCCGATCTCTATTTTAATCAGTTCCTGGCCGTCTCGCGTAACAGCGACCAGGAGCAGCAACTGACAGAAACCACCCAAGCCAGCTATGAGCGGCTACGCGGTGCGCTGCGCGAACTGATTGTCTTCCTGGAGGGCGGCAACCTGCAGGGCTTTATGGATCAACCTACACAGAAAATGCAGGACCTTTTCGAAGCCGACTTCGTCCAGTACCTGCAACTGGTCAACGAAAATATCGCCCAGGCCAATGCGGCCAACCAGCGCTCCTTTACGCTGGCCGGTTGGCTGGTGTGCGGCGCAGTGCTGATGCTGATCCTGGTGACCGCCAGCGCCATGTGGTGGTTACGCAATATGTTGGTTCAGCCGCTGAATATTATGCGCAGCCACTTTGACCGTATCGCCGACGGCAACCTGGCCACGCCGATCCAGGTGTATGGCCGCAACGAGATCAGCATGTTGTTTGCCAGCCTGCACCGCATGCAGAACTCGTTGATTGGCACAGTCGGCGCGGTGCGCGAAGGCGCCGAGTCGATCCTGATCGGGCTACAGGAGATTTCGGAAGGCAATAACGATCTCTCTTCCCGCACCGAGCAGCAAGCCGCATCGCTGGAAGAATCTGCCGCCAGCATGGAGCAGTTAACCGCTACGGTGAAACAGAACGCCGACAATGCCCGCCAGGCCTCAAAGCTGGCGCGCGATGCTTCAGCCACCGCTGCCAAGGGCGGGGAAATGGCCGACGAGGTGGTCACCACCATGCACGATATTGCCAGCAGCTCGCAGAAAATTGGTGCCATTACCAGCGTGATCGACGGTATTGCCTTCCAGACCAACATCCTGGCGTTGAACGCGGCGGTTGAAGCTGCGCGGGCGGGGGAACAAGGGCGTGGTTTTGCCGTGGTGGCCGCAGAGGTGCGCAATCTGGCTCAGCGTAGCGCTCAGGCAGCGAAAGAAATCAAAGTGCTGATCGATGAGTCGGTTGGCCGTGTTAAGCAAGGGTCGGTGCTGGTCGAAGACTCCGGTGCCACGATGAAGGATATCGTGCGTTCGGTGACCCGCGTTACCGACATTATGGGCGAGATCTCCTCGGCTTCCGATGAGCAAAGCCGCGGTATCGAGCAGGTCACTCAGGCCGTGACCCAGATGGATCAGGTGACGCAACAGAACGCCGCGCTAGTGGAACAAGCGGCCTCTGCGGCGGCGGCATTGGAAGAGCAGGCGATTACGCTGGCCGATGCGGTAGCGGTATTCCGTCTTGCGGACGACAACATCACCTTATCAGACAGCCTTAACAACGGAGTTTTATCAGTGGCAAAGGAAGCAACTAGTGTCGAATTGTATGGCAAGTAACAACCAATTGGGTGAAGGGCTATGAGTGGTTCCTCTTCACCCACCAATAAAGAGTCTCAGTCTTTGCTGACACAGATGGTGCAACGGCTGCCCCTGTCGGATGTGCATTTCCGACGGATCAGCCAGTTGATCTATCAGCGTGCCGGTATTGTGCTGGCAGAGCACAAACGCGAGATGGTTTACAACCGTCTGGTGCGTCGTCTGCGGCTGCTGGGAATATCCGATTTTGGTAGCTATCTGGTGTTGTTGGAAAGCGATAGCAACAGCGCTGAATGGCAGGCATTCATCAACGCCCTGACCACCAACCTGACGGCGTTTTTCCGTGAGGCGCATCATTTCCCGATCCTGGCGGAACATGCGCGTTCGCGGCCCAACGGCTACAGCGTGTGGAGTACCGCCGCCTCGACCGGTGAGGAGCCTTACTCGATTGCCATTACCTTGAATGAGGCGCTAGGGCAGAGGGCGACGGGAACGCAGGTGTGGGCCAGCGATATCGATACTCAGGTATTGGAAAAGGCCGAAGCGGGGGTGTATCGCCAGGAAGATCTGCGCACCCTGACACCGGCGCAGATGCAGCGTTATTTCCTGCGAGGGACCGGGCCTCACCATGGTCTGGTACGGGTTCGGCCAGAACTGGCGGCACAGGTGCATTTTCAGCCGCTCAATCTGCTGGCCCCTGAATGGGCGTTGCCGGGGCAGTTTGATGCGATATTTTGCCGTAACGTGATGATCTATTTTGACAAGGAAACACAAGAGCGCATTTTGCGGCGCTTTGTGCCGCTGCTTAAACCGGGGGGCCTGATGTTTGCCGGCCATTCCGAAAACTTCAGCCAGATCAGCCGGGATTTCTACTTGCGTGGGCAGACCGTGTATGGCCTGACCAAGGAGAGGTAATGAATAAAATCAGCGTATTAAGCGTAGACGACTCTGCCCTGATGCGGCAGCTGATGACCGAGATTGTCAATAGCCATCCCGATATGGAGATGGTGGCGACCGCCCCCGATCCGCTGGTGGCGCGCGATCTGATCAAGAAATTCAACCCGCAGGTGCTGACGCTGGACGTCGAAATGCCGCGTATGGACGGGCTGGATTTTCTGGAGAAACTGATGCGCCTGCGGCCGATGCCGGTGGTGATGGTGTCGTCGCTGACCGGAAAGGGATCGGAGATCACCCTACGGGCGTTGGAACTGGGCGCGGTGGATTTTGTCACCAAGCCGCAACTCGGGATCCGCGAAGGCATGCTGGCCTATAGCGAGTTGATTGCCGAAAAAATCCGCACGGCGGCCAAGGCGCGTCTGCCACAGCGTTCAACGGCACCGGCTCCGGAGATCCTCAGCCATACGCCGTTGTTGAGCAGTGAGAAGCTGATCGCTATCGGGGCGTCTACCGGAGGGACTGAGGCAATCCGCCACGTCTTGCAGCCGTTACCGGCTACCAGCCCGGCGTTATTGATCACCCAGCATATGCCGCCCGGTTTTACCCGTTCATTTGCCGAGCGGCTCAACAAGCTGTGCCAGATCACGGTGAAAGAAGCCGAAGACGGCGAGCGCGTCTTGCCGGGCCATGCCTATATCGCGCCGGGAGATCGTCATCTGGAGCTGACGCGCAGCGGCGCCAACTATCAGGTTCGGCTGCATGATGGCCCGCCGGTGAACCGGCATCGTCCTTCGGTCGATGTGCTGTTCCGCTCGGTGGCCCAGTTTGCCGGGCGCAATGCGGTGGGGGTGATCCTCACCGGCATGGGGAATGACGGTGCGGCTGGCATGCTGGAAATGCACCGTGCCGGGGCGTACACCCTGGCGCAGAACGAAGCCAGCTGTGTGGTGTTTGGCATGCCACGTGAGGCTATTGCCACCGGCGGAGTCAATGAAGTAGTGGAATTGGAGCGCATGAGCCAACGCATGTTGGCGCAGATCGCGGGTGGTCAGGCGCTGCGTATTTGATGTTATGCCCCGAACCTCGGGGCAAAAACGATTAACCTTAGGAGCAATAATGGCAGACAAAAACCTTAAATTTCTGGTGGTGGATGATTTTTCCACCATGCGCCGCATCGTCAGAAATTTGCTGAAAGAACTGGGTTTTAACAACGTCGAAGAGGCGGAAGACGGGGCGGATGCGTTGAACAAACTGCGCGCCGGCAGCTTCGATTTCGTGGTATCAGACTGGAATATGCCGAACATGGATGGCCTCGAGCTGCTGCAAACCATCCGTGCCGACGGCGCGCTGGCGTCAATGCCGGTATTGATGGTGACGGCGGAAGCCAAGAAAGAGAACATTATTGCTGCCGCTCAGGCGGGTGCCAGCGGTTACGTGGTGAAACCCTTCACGGCGGCGACGCTGGAAGAGAAGCTCAACAAGATCTTTGAAAAACTGGGCATGTAAAAAAGGAGAGGGCGATGAGAGATATTCCAATGCCTGCCAGCGATGCAGCGACAGCGGGTGAGATCATCTCCCGTATCGGTCAACTGACCCGCATGCTGCGTGACAGCATGCGTGAGCTGGGGCTAGATCAGGCTATCGCTCAGGCTGCCGAAGCGATCCCGGACGCACGCGACCGTCTTGATTATGTGGTCACCATGACGGCGCAGGCGGCGGAACGAGCGCTCAACTGCGTGGAAGCGGCACAACCCCGCCAGGCGGAGTTGGAGTCGCAGGCCAATATGCTAAAAGGGCGCTGGGACGAGTGGTTTGCCAATCCCATCGAGCTGGCTGATGCCCGTTCACTGGTGACGGATACCCGTCAGTATCTGGATCGGGTGCCGGAGCACACCGCATTCACCAACGCCCAGTTGCTGGAGATCATGATGGCGCAGGATTTCCAGGATCTTACCGGCCAGGTGATCAAGCGCATGATGGACGTGGTGCAGGAGATTGAAAAGCAACTGCTGATGGTACTGATGGAAAACATCCCGGATCAGCCAGCCAAAGAGAAAAGGCCGAACGACAGCCTGCTCAATGGCCCGCAGCTGGATCAGAACGGGGCTGGCGTAATTGCCAATCAGGCCCAGGTGGACGATCTGCTCGACAGCCTGGGTTTTTGATCATTTATTAGGGCGCACACTGCGCCCTAAATCTTTTCGCTAGCCCATCCCCGAAATAACCGGCCTTTTGCGCCGTTGTTCCCGCAATGAAATCCGCATTTTTTTGGCATGCTGGCGGCAATTCTATTCTTCGCACGCAATGGGAACCCTCGCCTTGGCCGAAGACAGTGATATGGAAAAAACTGAGGCCCCCACACCCCACCGGCTGGAAAAGGCGCGTGAAGAGGGGCAGATTGCGCGTTCGCGCGAGCTGACCTCGATCCTGATGCTGATTGCGGGGTTGTCGATCTTGTGGGTCGCGGGTGGCCATATGGCGCAACAGTTGGCGAGGATGTTATCGGAAGGACTGCATTTTGATCACAACATGGTCAGCAACGATAAGCAGATGCTGCGCCAGTTTGCGATGTTACTGCGTCAAGCGGTGTGGGCGCTGATGCCGATCCTGGCCGGATTGGTGCTGGTGGCGCTGTCGGCCCCGATGCTACTGGGCGGCGTGGGCTTCAGCCTTAAGTTTGATGCCAAGCGCATGAACCCTATCTCCGGATTAAAACGGATGTTCTCGACCCAGGTGCTGGCAGAGTTGCTGAAGGCCATTCTCAAAGCGACGCTAGTGGGTTGGGTGGCAGGGCTTTACCTGTGGCACAACTGGGCGGCGATGCTGCATCTGGTTACGCAGCAGCCGCAGGATGCACTGCGCAATGCGCTACAGATCGTGATTTTCTGCGGTATGTTGATCGTCCTTGGGTTGGTGCCAATGGTGGCCTTCGACGTGTTTTATCAGCTCTGGAGCCACTTCAAGAAATTGAAGATGACCAAGCAGGAAATCCGCGACGAACATAAGCAGCAGGAAGGCGATCCCCATGTCAAAGGGCGTATTCGCCAGCAACAGCGGGCCATCTCTCGCCGCCGCATGATGTCCGACGTGCCGAAGGCCGACGTGATCGTCACCAACCCGACACATTACGCCGTGGCATTGCAATACAACGACAAGAACATGAGTGCGCCAAAAGTCCTTGCCAAAGGGGCAGGGGAGATTGCCTTGCGTATCCGTGAATTGGCGAACGAACACCGTATTCCAACCCTGGAAGCTCCGCCGCTGGCGCGGGCGCTATACCGTCACAGTGAGATTGGGCAACACATTCCCACGACCTTGTATGCCGCGGTGGCCGAGGTCCTGGCATGGGTCTACCAGCTGCGCCGTTGGCAGCGTGAAGGTGGCCTGATCCCGAAAAAACCTCAACGTTTACCGGTGCCGGAAGCACTGGATTTTGCTGGAGAGAATAACTCAGATGGCTAATTTGGCCTCCCTGCTTCGTTTGCCGGGTAATTTTAAAGATACGCAGTGGCAGGTGCTAGCTGGCCCGATACTGATCCTGATGATCCTGTCGATGATGGTGCTGCCATTACCGGCATTTATCCTCGATCTGCTGTTTACCTTCAATATTGCCTTGTCGATCATGGTGCTGTTGGTGGCGATGTTTACCCAGCGGACGCTGGAGTTCGCCGCATTCCCAACCATCCTGCTGTTCTCAACCCTGTTACGCCTATCGCTGAACGTCGCTTCCACGAGGATCATCCTGATGGAGGGGCATACCGGTGCGGCGGCGGCGGGGCGGGTGGTTGAAGCGTTCGGTCACTTCCTGGTGGGGGGCAACTTCGCCATCGGTATCGTGGTGTTTATCATCCTGGTGCTGATCAACTTTATGGTGATCACCAAAGGGGCCGGGCGTATTGCCGAAGTGGGTGCCCGTTTTGTCCTTGATGGGATGCCGGGCAAACAGATGGCGATCGATGCCGATCTGAACGCCGGGCTGATCGGCGAAGACGAGGCTAAAAAGCGCCGTTCCGAAGTGACGCAGGAAGCGGATTTCTACGGTTCGATGGACGGGGCCAGCAAGTTTGTGCGCGGTGACGCGGTAGCAGGCTTGATGATCATGGTGATTAACGTAGTAGGCGGCCTGTTGGTCGGCGTGATCCAGCACGGCATGGAGTTGGGTACCGCGGCTGAAACCTATACTTTGCTGACCATCGGTGATGGCCTGGTCGCCCAGATCCCGGCGTTGGTGATCTCGACGGCGGCCGGTGTGATCGTCACTCGCGTAGCGACCGATGAGGACGTTGGCGAGCAGATGGTCAACCAGTTGTTCAACAATCCGCGCGTGATGGTGTTGAGTGCTGCGGTGTTGGGGCTGTTGGGGATGGTTCCGGGGATGCCAAACCTGGTGTTCCTGCTGTTTACGGCGGCACTGCTGGCGTTGGCCTGGCGGCTGCGCGGGCGTGAACAGCAGGCGCCGAAAGTCAAAGAACCGCCGCTGCCGCAGGAAAATCCGCAGGCGGTGGAGGCCAGTTGGTCTGATGTACAGCTGGAGGATCCGTTGGGCATGGAAGTCGGTTACCGCCTGATCCCTATGGTGGACTTTCAGCAAAACGGCGAGTTGCTGGGGCGTATTCGTGGCATCCGTAAAAAATTCGCTCAGGATACGGGCTATTTGCCACCGGTGGTGCATATTCGCGACAACCTCGAACTGTCGGCGGCCAGTTACCGCATTCTGATGAAAGGGGTGGAGATCGGTAGCGGTGAGGCACATCCGGGGCGCTGGCTGGCGATAAATCCGGGCAATGCGGTGGGTGAGCTGGCCGGTGACAAAACCGTCGATCCGGCCTTCGGACTGGAGGCAGTGTGGATCGATAGCGCACTGCGTGAACAGGCGCAGATCCAGGGGTTCACGGTGGTGGAAGCCAGCACCGTTGTTGCCACTCACCTCAACCATTTGCTTGGTCAATTTGCCAGCGAGCTGTTTGGTCGCCAGGAAACCCAGCAACTGTTGGATCGTGTCTCGCAGGAAATGCCGAAGCTGACGGAAGATTTTGTCCCTGGCGTAGTTTCGCTGACTACGCTGCACAAGGTGCTACAGAATCTGCTGGCTGAGCGGGTGTCGATTCGCGATATGCGTACCATTATAGAAACGCTGGCGGAACATGCGCCAACGCAAAGCGATCCTTTCGAACTGACCTCCGTGGTGCGGGTGGCGCTTGGGCGGGCTATCACTCAGCAGTGGTTCCCGGGTAACGGTGAGATCCAGGTCATTGGTCTGGATACGCCGCTTGAGCGCCTGCTGTTGCAGGCCCTGCAAGGGGGCGGAGGTCTTGAGCCGGGGCTGGCGGACCGCTTGTTGGATCAGGCCAGGCAGGCGCTGCAACGTCAGGAAATGCTCAGTGCACCGCCGGTGCTGCTGGTAAACCACGCGTTACGTGCCCTGCTGGCGCGCTTCCTGCGCCGAACCTTGCCGCAGCTGGTGGTGCTGTCGAACCTGGAAATCAACGATGAGCGTCAGATCCGCATGACCTCAACCATAGGAGCCGCCTGATGAAAGCTTTCCTTCCTTTGTTGGTGTTGTTCGCTCCGCTGGCTGCGCAAGCGGTGTCGGGGTCTTGGGCTGCCGATGCCAGCGGCGTCACGCTGGAAACGGGGAGCGTGCGTGATGTCTCCCCCAGCCTGCGGCCAGCTAATCCACCGGCGGCCGAGGCTCGGGTGACCAGTGTAAGCTGGCGTTATCAGTTGCTGGCAGGCGCGCCTGCCGGATTAGAGGTACAGCTTTGCACCTCGTCACGCTGCCTACCGCTCGGCGCGGGCAGTGGCCGCAGTGAGGCTTTCAACGGTATTCCCGCAGACAGCGAGTTCCGCTTCATTTATTACGTGAAGTCTCGCGGCGCGTTAAACCCTCCGCTGCGGGCGATCTCTAATCAGGTGATTGTGAATTACCAATGAGTTGCGAGTCGGATCCAGCATTAAGGCGGCAGTAATATGAAGTAATAAAAGCCTGTGGTAGGTTTTTTCATGTTAAGTCCAGGATGACCAACATGAAAAAAACCACCTCTGTATCGCATGACGCGGTATTTAAAAAATTTCCTCACTAACCCAGACACGGCCAGAGACTTTCTGGAGTTACACCTGCCGTCGGTCTTGCTGCAATATTGCGATTTGAGTACGCTAAAACTTGAATCCGGCAGTTTTATCGAAAGCAATCTGCGAGCCAGTTACTCTGACGTGCTCTACTCATTACGTACTGAGAGGGGAGACGCGTATGTATACGTTTTGATCGAACACCAAAGCAGCCCTGATAAGCATATGGCATTTCGTTTAATACGTTATGCGATCGCTGCAATGCAACGCCACCTTGATACGGGTCACGATCAACTTCCCCTAGTGATCCCAACCCTGTTTTATCACGGCCAGGTGACGCCTTATCCCTATTCGATGAGCTGGCTGGAAGAATTCAGTGAACCTGATTTGGCCAGGCAGCTTTATGCTGGACATTTCCCATTGGTTGACGTCACCGTCATACCGGACGATGACATCATGCAGCACCGCCGTATGGCTACCTTGGAACTGCTGCAAAAACACGTGCGCCAGCGTGACCTATTCGAAATAAAGGAACGACTGGTCACATTATTATCGTTTGGGTACACTACCAATGAGCAATTGATCTCGTTGGTGAACTACATGTTGCAGGTGGGGAACACGACCGAACCGGATAAGCTGATCCGTGAGTTGGCCCGTCGTACACCACGGCACGAGGAGGAATTGATGACCATTGCAGAATATCTCGAGCAAAAAGGCTTCAAGAAAGGCATGGAGCAAGGTATCGAACAAGGTATTGAGAAGGGTATGGAGCAGGCACGGGCAACCGTCTTGAACATTGCGAGTGCCATGCTGGCCGATGGCTTTGACCGTGCTGTAGTGATGAAATTAACCGGCCTTTCCGCAGACGATTTGGCACAACTTCACCACTAACATCTGTGGGAAATTGCCGGTGTTAGTTGGTTGATCGTGTTCAAACCCCAATCTTACGGCCCAGCAGGCTCCCCGCACGGGACTGACCATCGGGGCCGTACAGCGATTTATTCTGCTTGTTTAAAATCGCCAGCGCCTGCGTATTGTGCTCAATATGGTGATTGAGCAGCATGCCGTTATGGTGATTCTGTTCGCGCAGTTGCAGGCTTTGCTGTTGCACTTGCTGCCAGCGGGACGCCAACTGCGGTTGGCCCTCATAAGGTGCTTGGCAGTGTTGCAGCCGTTCCATCTCCAGCCGCTGTTGGTCCAGATAATTGACCGTCGCCAGCAGTTGGCTTTTAGCATCTGTCACGCGCTGCAAAGCCACGCCAGCCAAAGTTTTCGAGCACAGTAAAGCGTGCTCTTCCGTCTGCACCGTGCCTAACGCCTGCAAGGTGTCCAGCAGCTTATCCAGCAATTGTGCCAGGTTTTCCATATCAATGACTCACCCTTGGTGTTAACCCCGATCGGCGCCGGACTGCCATTCGCTTTGCACGTCTTGTAACAAGGCATCGGCAATCTTGCCGGTATCCATCTTCAATTCGCCGTTGCGGATCGCCTGCTTGATGCTTTCCACTCGCTCCATATTGATATCTTGGCTGCCCGGCTGCATCAGGCGGGCCTGTGCATCACTCAGCTTAACCTGGGTACCGCTGACCGAGGTTTCCGCCGTGACTTTTTTGCGCGCCTGAACTGCGTTGTCTGATTGTGTTTCTCGCGGCTGTACCGTGGGCACGGGTTGCAACCGTTGGGTACGATCGATACTCATGTTCAATCTCCATCTGTACCACCGTCGCCTAGGCAACGGGGAGTTCAAATCTGTGGCCCTGGTGGCCGGATAAGTGCTGCTATGACTTTGTTATCGACAAGTATTGGCAAAGCTTTATTTTTTTATAAAGTAATACGAATTGTGCCATCAACATTGGCAATGCCGCTAACAATTTGCCCGGAGACCATGCGTACGCGCACGCTGTCTTCGGCGGCGGCGTTGGTCATCGCTTTCCCAGCACCGCTGATATTAAACCCATCACCCTGCGCCAACACCTGTACCGTTTGCCCGGCCTTGACCGCCCAGGCCCGTCTTAGCATGACCGTATTTAACGGCTGCCCAGGGCTGATATTGCGCAGGCTGACGGCACCGATCGCCTTGGCGTTATCGGTCAGGGTACGTGGCGGCAGGGTGTCTAATCGGCCGGTTTTCAGCTTGATATCATCTGCAGTGAGTTTGCTGCCCGCACTGATCCCCCGTGCGGCCACCAGATAATGCCCCATCAGTTGCACCTGTGCCTGAATGAAACGCCGCTCCTGGCCACAACGGGCCGAGATGCTGATGTTACCCCAGCGGCGAGCATTCTGAGGCATCGAAAGCTGCGGCAATTCGCACTGCGGCCAACGGCTTGCTGGCGTGCGCACCAACACTTTGACGTCGGTCACGTTGGCACTGGTGGCAAATTGGGACTTGATAAAGCTCTCCACCTGTCCGTCCAGGCCCTCGGCGTGCGCGTTCAGGCCGATCAGCAAGCCGACCAACAGCAGGATCCTTTTCATATTTTGCCTCACAGACGCAGCGACCACAGGGGAACAAGTGTAACCGTTACGCGCGCAGGCTAAGCAGACAAATAGCGACGCATTTTGCCCTTATTCCCACGATAGGCTGACAGATAGGGCGTTTATGCTGTCGGCTCCAAATTCTAACCTCGCGGAGGGATCATGCTCGACAAATTGGACGCTGCTCTGCGTTTTGGCCAGGAGGCGCTGAACCTGCGCGCCCAGCGGCAGGAAATCCTGGCGGCCAACATCGCCAACGCAGATACGCCGGGCTATCAGGCTCGTGATATCGATTTCGCCAGCCAACTGAACAAGGTCATGGCGCAGGGGCGCGTCAACGGCAGCGGCGTGGCGCTGAATCTGACCTCGGCACGCCATATCCCGGCGCAGAATATGCAGCCACCGTCGCTGGATCTCATGTTCCGCGTGCCGGATCAGCCTTCCCTGGACGGCAACACGGTGGATATGGACCGTGAACGCACCAACTTTGCCGATAACAGCCTGAAATATCAAACCGACCTGACGCTGTTGAACGGCCAGATCAAAGGCATGATGTCCGTGCTGCAAGGAGGATAATTCCCATGTCGTTATTGAATATTTTTGATATTTCCGGCTCGGCCCTGTCTGCACAATCCCAACGTCTGAACGTCAGCGCCAGCAATATGGCCAACGCCGACAGCGCCACCGGCCCGGACGGCCAGCCTTATCGGGCCAAACAGGTGGTGTTTGAGGTTGCAGCAGCTCCGGGCCAGTCGACCGGTGGCGTGCGTGTCGCTCAGGTGGTTGACGATCCCTCACCGGAGCGTTTGGTGTTTCAGCCGGGCAACCCGCTGGCGGATGCCAAAGGCTATGTGCGGATGCCCAACGTCGATGTTGTCGGGGAAATGGTCAACACCATTTCGGCCTCGCGCAGCTATCAGGCCAACGTCGAAGTGTTGAATACCACCAAATCCATGTTGATGAAAACCCTGACGCTGGGTCAGTAACCGGAGCTTTTATTTATGGCCATTGCCGCCACCACCAATGAATCACTCGACAACAGCATCGCCGGTGCCAACGCCAAGAATGGCGTGAATGGTAACAGCGCCAGCCAGGACTTGAACAAAAACTTCCTGACGCTGTTGGTGGCCCAGTTGAAAAACCAGGACCCCACCAACCCGATGCAAAACAACGAACTGACAACCCAACTGGCTCAAATCAATACGGTTAGTGGGATCGAGAAGCTCAACACCACGCTGGGGTCGATCTCCGGCCAGATTAGCGGCAACCAGTCAATCCAGGCCAGTTCGCTGATTGGCCACGGTGTGATGGTGCCGGGCAAGGAGATCCTGGTGGGTAATGACGCTGGCAAGGTCAGCACCACGCCGTTTGGCATCGAGCTGGAACGCACTGCCGATGCGGTGACGGCGACCATCAGCGATGCCACCGGCAAAGTGGTTCGTACCATCGATCTGGGCGGGCTAACCGCCGGTGTGCACTCCTTCTCCTGGGACGGTTCGCTGGAAGATGGCACCAATGCGCCCGACGGTTCTTACACCGTGGCGATCAACGCCAAAAACGGCGGTGAGCAGTTGGTGGCGCAACCACTGCGTTTCGCCATGGTTAACGGCGTCACGCGCGGAACGGACGGGGCAAAACTGGATCTGGGCGTGGCGGGGACTTCAACGCTGGATGACGTGCGCCTGATCCTGTCCAAACTGGGTTCGTCAAACTAAGCGCAGTGATTTTCCACGTCGGCTATGGATCCCTCGATCCTGAAGACACCTTTTTAAATGACCTATTTCGGAGAACGACATGGCTTTTTCTCAAGCGGTCAGCGGTTTAAACGCGGCTGCAACCAACCTGGATGTGATTGGTAACAACATCGCCAACTCCGCCACCTACGGCTTCAAATCCGGCAGCGTATCCTTTGCCGATATGTTTGCCGGCTCGCAGGTCGGGCTAGGGGTGAAAGTGGCGGGGATCACCCAGAACTTCAACGGTGGTACTACCACCAACACCAACCGGGCAATGGATATCGCCATCAGCCAGAACGGCTTCTTCCGTATGCAAGACGCCGATGGCGGCATCTTCTATACGCGTAATGGGCAGTTCATCATGGATGCCAACCGCAACATCACCAACATGCAAGGGTTGAGCCTGACCGGCTACCCGGCGGCTGGCTCACCGCCCACCATCCAGCAGGGGGCCGATCCGGTACCGCTGAGCATTCCTGAAGGGATGATGAACGCCAAAGCCAGCACCAGCGGCAATATGGTGGCCAACCTGAAATCGACCCATAAGCCACCGGCGGTGACGCCGTTCGATCCCAACAAGACCGACTCGTTTAACTACGTCAACACCATTACCACCTACGACACCCTGGGCAATGCACACAACATCAACGCCTACTTTGTAAAAACGGCTGATAACAAGTGGGACGTTTACACCCAGGACGGCAGCGTGCCGGGTGCTCCGTCTGCCAAAGCGGGCAGCCTGAACTTTGACAACAGCGGTACGCTGACCGGCACGTTGAAGCCAGATGGCACACCAAGCGCCACGCCATTCAACCTGGTCGTGCCAATGTCGGCTAAAGACGGCGCGCTGGCGCAAAACTTTAACCTGAGCTTTGCCGGTAGCCTGCAACAGAACGTTGGTAGTGACTCTGTCAGCAAGATTTCCCAGGACGGCTACGCCACCGGGGAATATCAGGGTTTCCAGATCAATAAAGATGGCACCGTGGTCGGGGTATACAACAACCAGCAGACCCAACTGCTGGGGCAGATCGTGTTGACCAACTTCTCCAACCCGGAAGGGCTGGCCGCACAGGGCGATAACGTCTGGAAGGAGACCGGTGCTTCAGGTCAGCCACGCGTGGGCCTGGCGGGCGGTGGCGGTTTCGGTTCACTGACCAGCGGCGCGCTGGAGTCTTCCAACGTCGATCTGAGTCAGGAACTGGTGAACATGATCGTCGCGCAGCGTAACTACCAGTCAAACGCGCAAACCATCAAAACCCAGGATTCGATCCTGCAAACGCTGGTCAGCCTGCGCTAATAGGATTGATTTATGGATCACGCGATTTATACCGCGATGGGGGGGGCCCGGCAGACGCTGGAGCAGCAGTCGGTCACGGCCAACAACCTGGCCAACGCCTCCACTCCTGGGTTCCGCGCACAGCTTTCGGCGCTGCGTGCGGTGCCGGTTGATGGGCCAAGCATGCAGACGCGCACGCTGGTGGCTGCGTCGACGCCTGGGGCAGACATGAGCCAAGGGCCGCTGAACTACACCGGGCGGCCACTGGATGTGGCATTGCAGCAGGACGGGTTTCTGGCACTAAGGCTGCCGGACGGCACCGAAGCCTACAGCCGTAACGGCAGCATCCAGATCTCCTCCACCGGGCAGTTGATGGTGCAGGGCGTGCCGCTGATGGGCGATGGCGGGCCGATCGAAGCCCCGCCGCAGGCAGAGCTGACGCTGGCGGCGGACGGCACCATTTCGGCGTTAAATCCGGGCGATCCGCCTAACACCATTTCCCAGATTGGCCGCCTGAAGCTGGTGAAGGCCGATGCTCGGGAAGTGGTGCGCGGGGACGACGGCCTGTTCCATCTGACTGCCGAGGCTCAGCAGCAGCGTGGCAACCAACTACCGAACGATCCCGATGTGCGGATCATGCCGGGAGTGTTGGAGGGCAGCAACGTCAAACCGCTGGAGACGATGGTGGATATGATCGCCAACGCCCGCCGGTTCGAAATGCAAATGAAGGTCATCCACAGCGTGGATGAAAACGCACAGCGCGCCAACTCATTGCTGTCAATGAGCTGAGTGCAGAGGAATAAATCATGATCCCATCCTTATGGATTGCCAAAACCGGTCTGGATGCGCAGCAGACCAACATGGACGTGATCGCCAATAACCTGGCGAACGTCAGTACCAACGGGTTTAAACGCCAACGTGCGGTGTTTGAAGATCTGCTGTACCAGACCATGCGTCAGCCCGGGGCTCAGTCTTCCGAGCAAACCACGCTGCCTTCCGGTTTGCAGATTGGTACCGGCGTACGTCCGGTGGCGACCGAGCGCATCCACAGCCAGGGCAACCTGTCGCAGACCAACAACAGCAAAGACGTGGCGATCAAGGGGCAGGGCTTCTTCCAGGTGGTATTGCCGGATGGCACCCAGGCCTATACCCGCGATGGTTCATTCCAGATCGATCAGAATGGCCAGTTGGTGACCGCCAGTGGTTTTCAGGTGCAACCGGCGATCACCATTCCGGCCAACGCCCTGAGCATTACCGTGGGCCGTGATGGCATCGTCAGCGTGACCCAGCAGGGCCAGACGGCGGCGCAGCAGGTAGGGCAATTGACGTTGACCACCTTTATCAACGATAGCGGCCTGGAAAGCATGGGGGAAAACCTGTACCAGGAAACCGAAAGCTCCGGTGCGCCTAACGAAAGTACCCCTGGCCTCAACGGGGCAGGCCTGTTGTATCAGGGTTATGTTGAAACCTCTAACGTCAACGTGGCGGAAGAGTTGGTCAACATGATCCAGACCCAGCGCGCCTATGAGATCAACAGCAAAGCGGTATCAACGTCTGACCAGATGCTGCAAAAGCTGACGCAACTGTAATCGACGGGCGCAGCGTGCTGCGCCCGTAATCCTTATCCTGAGCAACAAAGGCGATACCCGTGGTAACCACCTTTTTAGCGGCCAGCGTGCCGCAGCAAGGCAAACGCGTCCTGGCCGGGCTGCTGATGCTGACAGTCGGCGGCTGTGCCTATATTCCGCATACCCCCCTGGTTGACGGAGCTACCACGGCTCAGCCCGCTCCGGCAGGCGCTCCGGTGCCGAACGGTTCGATTTTCCAGACGGTACAGCCGATGAACTACGGCTATCAGCCGCTGTTTGAAGATCGTCGCCCGCGTAATATCGGCGACACCCTGACCATCGTGCTGCAAGAAAACGTCAGTGCCAGCAAGAGTTCATCCGCCAACGCCAGCCGCAATGGGGCCAGCAAATTTGGCGTAGCCACTTCACCACGTTATCTCGACGGGCTGCTCGGTAACGCGCGCGCCGACATGGATATCTCCGGCGACAGCACCTTCGGCGGCAAGGGCGGGGCCAACGCCAACAACACCTTTAACGGCACCATTACCGTCACGGTCAATCAGGTCTTGGCCAACGGCAACCTGCACGTGGTGGGCGAAAAGCAAATTGCCATCAATCAGGGCACCGAGTTCATCCGTTTTTCCGGTGTGGTTAACCCCCGCACCATCAGTGGCAATAACTCGGTCACGTCCACCCAGGTGGCGGATGCGCGTATTGAATACGTCGGTAACGGCTATATCAATGAAGCGCAGACCATGGGGTGGCTACAGCGCTTCTTCTTAAATGTTTCACCGTTCTAAGGATTGACCGATGTTGAAAAAGTTACTTCTCACACTGTCCATGATGCTGGTTTGCCTGCCCGCGACGGCGGAACGCATCCGCGATCTGGTGACGGTACAGGGTGTACGTGACAACGCGTTGATTGGCTACGGCCTGGTCGTGGGGTTGGACGGCTCTGGCGATCAGACCATGCAAACCCCGTTTACCACCCAGAGCCTGAGCAACATGCTATCGCAACTGGGGATCACCGTGCCGCCAGGCACCAACATGCAGTTGAAAAACGTGGCGGCGGTGATGGTAACCGCCAAGCTACCGCCGTTTTCCCGTGCGGGGCAGAACATCGACGTGGTGGTGTCCTCAATGGGTAACGCCAAAAGCCTGCGTGGCGGGACACTGCTGATGACGCCGCTCAAAGGCGTTGATAATCAGGTTTATGCGTTGGCACAGGGTAACGTGTTGGTCGGCGGGGCCGGTGCGTCCTCCGGGGGCAGCAGCGTGCAGGTCAATCAGTTGGCCGGTGGCCGTATCAGCAACGGCGCTTCCATCGAACGTGAATTGCCTACCACCTTCGGCCAGGATGGCGTGATCAACCTGCAACTGAACGACGATGATTTCACCCTGGCACAACAGATCAGTGATGCTATCAACCGCCAGCGCGGGGGCGGCACAGCCTCTCCACTCGATTCCCGTACCGTGCAGGTGCTGGTGCCACGCGGCAATAGTTCGCAAGTGCGCTTCCTGGCAGATATCCAGAATATCAGCATTAACGTTGGGGCAATGGATGCCAAAGTGATCATCAACTCCCGTACCGGCTCGGTAGTAATGAACCGCGATGTGGTGCTGGATTCCTGCGCAGTAGCACAGGGGAACCTGTCTGTGGTGGTCGATCGGCAAAACACCGTCAGCCAGCCGGATACGCCATTCGGCGGTGGCCAGACCGTGGTGACGCCGAATACCCAGATTTCCGTGCAGCAGCAGGGCGGTTCACTGCAAAAAGTGAACGCTAGCGCCAACCTCAATAACGTAGTTCGCGCGTTGAATGCGCTGGGGGCGACGCCGATCGACCTGATGTCTATCTTGCAGGCAATGCAGAGCGCTGGCTGCCTGCGTGCCAAACTGGAAATTATCTGATGAGCAGCGATCTGATGGCCATGTCGGGTGCGGCCTATGACACCCAGTCGCTGAACGGCTTGAAGCGCGATGTTGCCGCCGATCCGCAGGGCAATATCAAACAGGTTGCCCAGCAGGTGGAAGGAATGTTCGTGCAGATGATGCTGAAAAGCATGCGTGCGGCGTTGCCGCAGGACGGCGTGTTGAGCAGCGATCAGACGCGGCTGTATACCTCGATGTACGATCAGCAGATCGCCCAACAGATGTCGCAGAAAGGTCTGGGGCTGGCGGACATGATGGTCAAGCAGCTCTCCGCCGGAAACAGCCGCCCAAGCGAAACCGCAGGGACGGTGCCGATGGCGCTGGACAACGAAGTGTTGCAGACCTTGCCGCGACAGGCATTGGAACAGATGGTACGCCGGGCGGTGCCAAAAATACCTTCGGCGCCTCCCTTGCCGCTGAGCAATGGCAACTTTGTCGCGCAGCTGTCTATTCCAGCAAGGGTTGCCAGCCAGCAAAGCGGTATTCCGCACCAGCTGATCATGGCGCAGGCCGCGCTGGAGTCTGGCTGGGGGCAACGCGAGATCCCCGCGGCGGATGGTTCACGCAGTTACAACCTGTTTGGTATCAAGGCCGGTAGCAGTTGGGACGGCCCGGTGACGGAAATCACCACTACCGAGTTCGAGGAAGGGGTGGCGAAGAAGGTCAAGGCCCGCTTCCGCGTCTATGGCTCCTATATGGAAGCGATTGGGGATTACGTCAAATTGCTGACCAACAACCCGCGCTACGCCAACGTTGCCAGTGCCAGCAGTCCCGAGCAGGCGGCGCATGCGTTGCAAAAGGCCGGTTATGCTACCGATCCGCTGTATGCCAAAAAGCTGGTCAGCATGATCCAGCAGATGAAAAGCGCTGGGGAACAGGTAACCAAAGCCTATACCCACGATTTGCAGGATCTGTTTTAGTGGCCCCTCACCCCAACCCTCTCCCACAGGGAGAGGGAGTTGATAGCCCCAGCGCTTTTGGAAGTAAATCGGTGATTTCAACAAACTCGAATGCCTCCTTTCCCACAGGGAGAGGGAGCTGATAGCCCCAGTGCTTTTGGAAGTAAATCGATAATCTCAACAAACTCGAGTGCCTGTTTAGCCAAGGTGAGTCACTACTATTTTCCTCAAGTTTTCTCCATTGTGGCCGATAACCCAAGCAGGCCGGATGGCAACGCCCGGCACAATTTTTGACCTCTGTGGGCCGCTGGCACCGCAGCATAAGGAACCTCTATGTCCAACAGCTTAATCAATACCGCGATGAGTGGCCTGAATGCGGCGCAGGTTGCGCTTAGCACCGTCAGTAATAACATTTCCAACTACAACGTGGCGGGCTATAACCGCCAGACCGCGATCCTGGCGCAAAACGGCGGCCTGGGCACCATGAACGGATTTATCGGCAACGGAGCCACCGTGACTACGGTCAATCGCGAGTATAACCAGTTCATCATGACCCAGCTGCGCGGAGCGCAAAGCGAAGCTTCGGCTCAGAGCAGCTACTTCGAAAAAGTCTCCCAGATCGATAACCTGCTGGCGTCTAAAACCAACACCCTGGCATCGGGGATGGAAGATTTCTTCAAAAACCTGCAAAACGTCGTCAGCAATGCCGGGGATGACGCTGCCCGCCAGACCGTGTTAGGCAAGGCCAACGGCCTGGTGAATCAGTTCAACAATGCGGACAAGTATCTGCGCGATATGGATGCGGGCGTCAACCAGCAACTGAGCGACAGCGCCAACCAGATCAATACTTACAGCCAGCAGATCGCCCGCCTGAATAACGAAATCACCCAGGTGCGGGCCAGCAGCGGCGGCAGCGAGCCGAACGCCTTGCTGGATCAGCGCGATCAGTTGGTGACGGAGCTTAACAAGGTGGTCGGCGTTCAGGTCACCCAGCAGGACGGTGATGCCTATACCGTGACCTTCGCCAACGGCCTGACGCTGGTGCAGGGCAACTCCTCCTATCAGGTGACGGCGATGCCTTCCAGCAAAGACCCGTCCCGCCTGACGCTCGGTTACGATCGCGGCAATGGCGCCAGCGAAATTCCGGAAAGCCAGATTGGCAGCGGTAGCGTCAGCGGCGTGCTGAAGTTCCGTAGTGAATCACTGGATGGCGCACGTAACCAGTTGGGGCAACTGGCCCTGGCGCTGGCCGATAGCTTTAACCAGCAGCATCGCGAAGGCTTTGATATCAACGGCGATCCGGGGGAAGATTTCTTCAGCTTCTCAGGTGGGCGTACGGTTAACAATACCAACAACACCGGCAATGCCTCGCTGTCGGTCTCCTTTACCGATACCAGCAAGGTCAAGGCCAGTGACTACCGCATGGAGTTTGACGGTGCCAACTGGCAGGTTACGCGCCTGTCCGACAACGTCAAAGTACCTGCCACCGCAGGCACCGATGCGGATGGCAAACCGACGCTGAGCTTTGATGGCCTGCAGATCGGCGTGACGGGCAACGCGAAAAAGAATGACAGCTTTACCGTGAAACCGGTTAGCGATGTGGCTGGTACCCTGAAGGTTGCTATCAGCGACTCGGCCAAGTTTGCTGCCGCAGGAACGGAAGATGGCGGTAAGGGCGATAACGACAACGTCAAGAAACTGCTCGATCTGCAAACCGCCAAAGTGGTGGAGGGTAAAGCAACCTTGAGCGGCGCCTATGCCGGATTGGTCAGCAGCGTGGGTAACCAGACCGCTACCGCCAAAGTCAACGCCACCGCACAAACCAATATTGTGACCCAATTGCAAACCCAACAGCAGTCCATTTCCGGGGTTAACCTGGACGAAGAGTATGGCGAACTGCTGCGTTTCCAACAGTATTACATGGCCAATGCGCAGGTGATCCAGACCGCCAGCTCGTTGTTTGACGCCATACTGAATATTCGTTGATTTTACCGTTAACCGCAGCCGGTATGCCGGCTGTGGATGCCCTTAGTGAGGAACCTAACCCATGCGCATGAGCACCAGCATGATCTACCAGCAGAATCTGTCGGGGGTCACCAATAATCAGTCTCTGTGGATGCAGTCCGGGCAGCAGCTTTCCAGCGGCAAGCGCGTGCTTTACCCTTCGGACGATCCGTTAGCGGCGTCACAGGCGGTGATGATCTCGCAGTCGATGTCAGAAAACAGCCAGTACGCGTTGGCGCGCACCTTTGCCCGTCAGAACATCTCGATGGAAGAAACCGTGCTGCGTAGCGCCGCCGATGGCATCAAGGACATGAAAGCGCTGATCGTCAATGCCGGTGACGGCACGATCAGCGACAATGACCGTGATTCTTTGGCCACCCAGTTGCAGGGGCTGAAAGATCAGCTACTCAGCCAGGCCAACAGCACCGACGGTAACGGCCGTTTTATTTTTGCCGGCTTTGCCAATGATAAAGCCCCGTTTGTCGAGCAGGGTGGCAAGGTGGTTTACCAGGGCAGCAGCTCGGCCATTGAGCAGAAAGTGGACGCCAACCGCACCATGACCGTGGGCCACACCGGCAGCTCGATATTTATGTCGCTGACCAGCAATATCAAACCGGAACCGGACGGCAGCCCTTCCGAAGCGAACGTGTTCGAGAGCATCGATATGGCGTTGAAAGCGTTGAAGACCCCTCTGCAGGGGGCCGATGAGGCTACCCGTGAGCAGGTGACGGCGGCGCTCGATAAGGCAACCCGTGGCCTGGATAACAGCTATAACAACGTGCTGAGCACCAATGCGGTGCTGGGGACTCAGTTGCAGGAGTTGGAGGTGCTGGACAGCATCGGCATCGAAAACAATACGGCTAACAAAAATCAGCTGACCGCGTTGGTTGAGGCGGATGTGGTGGAGGCGATCTCGTCTTACTACATGCAACAGGCGGCTTTGCAGGCATCGTATAAGACCTTTAGCGATATGCAGGGTATGTCATTATTCCAAATAAACCGATAAGAAATAGTTATTCACGCTTGTAGGGCACTGCGCCCTATAACGTGGATATAGAGCGCAGCACCGTTTTTACACAGCCTGATTTAACGGCGGGAAACGTCAGGATATTCAGGCTGGATAAGTGATTTTACTATTTTTAACGCTACGCATTAAAAACAGATTATTTTTTCTTTTTGGCTACGGTCCAAATCTTGCCGCAGGCTGACGGCGTAATCTGAACGCGGTTGGTTACCCAATGCGCCATACCCAAGGCTCTGCGTGCTTTCCTGTTGGTTTTCGTCTTCATTCCGTGCTCCTGGCCGTATTGAGATAAGTCAGTTGAGAAAAATAAAATACCGTAGCCCGAAGGCTCCGTTGTTTTATTTTCTTGGTTATCCATTTTTTAATAAATCGCCAACCAAAAATAATGGCTTTGGTCCGTATTTTTATACGGCGTGGGATTTATTTAATGAGGCCATTCTAAGGGGGGTATTTTATTATTCAAGCCCGGCAGAATAATCGCCGCTAAATCTGGTTAATTTCGCTTTTTCAACTTTTTATCTCGGAAAATATCTTTCCCTGCTAGTTTGTCTCGCGGGTAACCTCGGAATTAAGGGGACATACCGCCGATCACCGTCGCCAGCCGATCGAAAAACTCACCGAACAGGTGTTCGCAGAAGGGGGCCAGCATCGGCATCATCATGCCAAGGGTCAACATGCCGATGGTTAACGTAACCGGGAAACCGATCACAAACACCGAAAGCTGCGGGGTAACGCGGTTGAGCAGGCCAAGCGCCAGGTTCAGCGTCAGCAGCAGGCAGATCAGCGGCAGCGCCAGCATCATACCGTTAATGAAGATCAGCGTTCCTGCCTGGGTCAGCGCCAGGAAACCGTTGCCGTTCAGCGGCCGTGCCTGGATCGGCAGGGTATGGAAGCTGTCTGCCAGCAGCGAGATCAGCCACAGGTGACCATCGAAGCTGAGGAATAATAACATCGCCAGCAGGTTCAGCAGGCGCGCCAGCAGTGGCGTATTGGGGCCGCCAGAGGGATCGAAGAAGGTGGCAAAGGACAGCCCCATCTGCATGCCGATCACCTCACCCGCCAGGCGCACAGCTGCAAAGGCGAACTGCATTGTTAAACCGATCGCCACGCCGATCAGGATCTGCTGCACGGCCAGCCACAGGCCGGTGACAGAAAACAGCGGGATATTGCTGGTGGGCAGCGTAGGGGCGATCAGCAATACGATCAGACCGCCCAAGCCAATTTTCACCCGCTTGGAGATCTGCTTTTCGCTGAACAGCGGGGCGGTGCTAATCAGCGCCAGGACGCGCAGCAGAGGCCAGAAGAACTGGCTGAGCCAGACGCTGAGTTGGGCGCTGTCAAAGGTTAGCATGGTTAGCCGATCAGGTTCGGCAGGTTGCTGAACAGCATGCGCATGTAGTCCAATAGCAGATTGAGCATCCACGGCCCGGCAACGATCAGGGTGGCGACCACGGAGAGAATTTTGGGAATGAACGACAGCGTCATTTCGTTAATCTGCGTGGCGGCCTGCAACAGGCTGACGATCAGCCCGCTGAACAGCGCGGCTAGCAGCAGTGGGGCGGCCAGCGCCAGCGCCACTTTCATCGCTTCCGTACCCAGCGCCATTACCGATTCAGGTGTCATCTTTTTGCTCCAATAGAGGGGAGGGGGTCTGCTAGCTGTAAAAACTCTGCGCCAGCGATCCCAACAGCAACTGCCAACCATCCACCAGCACAAACAACATCAGTTTGAACGGTAGCGAGATGGTCGCGGGCGGTACCATCATCATCCCCAGCGCCATCAGCACGCTGGCCACCACCAGGTCGATGATCAGGAACGGAATAAATACGGTAAAACCAATCTGGAAGGCAGTTTTCAGCTCACTGGTGACATAGGCGGGCAACAGAATACGCATCGGGACGGCCTCCGGACCTTCCAACGCGGGCAGGTTAGCTAGCCTGGCGTACAGGGCGAGATCGCTTTCCCGCGTCTGGCGCAGCATAAACTCACGTAGCGGCTGCGAACCTTTGTCGATCGCTACCTCCATGCTGATCTTGTCCTGGCTGAACGGCAGGTAGGCATCCTGATATACCTTGTCGAACACCGGTGACATGATAAAGAAGGTCAAAAACAGTGCCAGCCCCAGCATTACCTGATTGGGCGGTGCCGATGGGGTGCCGAGGGCGTTACGCAGCAGCCCCAGCACGATGATGATGCGGGTAAAGCTGGTCATCATCAGCAGCATCGCGGGCAGGAAGCTGAGTGAGGTGATCAGTACCAGCGTCTGCACCGGCAGCGTCCAGCTTTGGCCGCCGTTGGCCGTAGGTTGGCTAATCAGCCCCGGCAACTGTGCCAAAGCGGCAGGGCTGAGCAGTAGCAGGCCTGCGGCCAGCAGCGGGCCAAAAGCCCGGCGGTAGGAGAATGGATTCATGCCGATTTATCCGGGCGTTTTAAGACGTTTTGCATCAGTTGGCGGAAATCTGCCGGTGACTTGTGATCGGTTGCTTCCTGAGTCGGTGGCGCGGACAGGGTGTGCAACGGGGTGATTTGCTGAGCCGTAACGCCCAGCACCAGCCAGGTGTTATCCACTTCAACCACCACCACCCGTTCGCGTTGGCCAACCTGACAGCTGGCACGCAGGTTGAGCAATTTTTGATTGCCACGGGCCTGCGGGGCAAGGCCCAACCGACGAAACAGCCAGCCAGCGAGCAGGATCAGCAGCAAAATAGCACCGAGCGCGCTGCTGACCTGCATCAATACCGAGCCGGTGGGCAGCGCCGTACCGGCGGGCTGCTGAGTGCTTTGTGTCTGCACGCTGGCGTTGGGGTTCATTAGCGGCTCAGGCGGCGCATGCGCTCGGAAGGCGTGATGATATCGGTGATGCGTACGCCGAACTTGTCGCCGACCACCACCACTTCGCCCTGGGCGATGAGATAGCCGTTAATCAGGATATCCAAGGGTTCACCGGCCAGACCATCCAACGCCACCACCGAGCCTTGCGACAGGCGCAGCAGCTCTTTGATGGTCATCTTGGTGCGGCCCAGTTCCACGGTCAGCTTGACCGGAATATCCAGGATCAGATCGATATCTTGCAGGCTACCCAACGCATCCTGAGCTTCCAGCGATTTGAATACGCCCTCGGTAGAGGCGGATTTTTCGGTCGCCTGTTGCTCGTTAAACGCATCAGCCCACAGATCGTCTACGGAGTCCTTCTCTTCGCCAGACTGTTGTTTAGGATCACTCATTGGGCCGTTCCTCACTCAGGGCATTCAAAATAGGGTTAATCAAATGTTCAACACGCAGGGCGTACTGCCCGTTCAAAGTGCCGTATTGGCTGGTCAAGACCGGGACGCCGTCAACATGGGCGATCAGGCGCTCCGGTTTATCGATCGGTAACACGTCGCCTGGCTGGAGTTTCAGCACTTTCGACAGGCGCATCGGGATATCGACAAAGTTGGCTATCAGCTCCAGTTCGGAGTGCTGAACCTGTTTCACCAGCGTTTCTCGCCACTGGCTGTCTTCCTGGCGGGAGTTCTCCACCGGTGGGTTAGTCAGCAACTCGCGCAGTGGCTCGATCATGGCGAATGGAATACAGATATTAAATTCACCGCTCAGCGCGCCGATCTCCACCTGGAACGGCGTGGTTACCACGATATCGTTGGGAGATGTGGTGATATTGGTGAACTTGACCTGCATTTCGGCACGTACGTATTCCACATCGATCTTGTAGATGGCGCTCCAGGCATCGCCATAGGCGTCCAGCGCCAAGCGCAGCATGCGTTTGATCACCCGCTGTTCGGTTGGCGTAAATTCCCGGCCCTCGACCTTGGTAGGAAAACGGCCATCGCCACCGAACAGGTTATCCACGGCGATAAACACCAGGCTGGGGGCAAACACAAACAGCGCCGTGCCGCGCAATGGATTCAGGTGGACCAGGTTCAGGTTGGTCGGCACCGGCAGGTTGCGGGCAAACTCATGGTATGGCTGGATCTTGATCGCCCCGACGGTAATATCCGGGCTACGGCGCAACAGGTTAAACAGCCCCATGCGAAACTGACGGGCAAAACGCTCGTTAATGATCTCCAGCGCTTGCAGGCGCTCACGCACCACGCGCCGTTGGGTGGTGGGATCGTAAGGTTTGACCTCGCTTTCATGACCGATGACGGCGGCGGGTTCATCCCCCGCGCTGTCGCCATTGAGCAGTGCGTCGATCTCGGCCTGTGAAAGAATATTGTCGCCCATGGTTTATTACCGCAGTATGAAGGCAGTGAACAGCACATCGCTGACCACTTGCTTCGGTTGTCCCGTCACCAGCGGTGGGCTGAGCACGTCTTTAATCTGTGCCACCAGTTGCTGTTTCCCTTGCTCGTTGGCCAGTTGGCTTGCTTCCTGTCGTGAAAGCAGCATTAGCAGACGGCTACGCACTTCCGGCAGAAAATCGTTCAACCGGCGGCGTGTTTCTTCATCTGGCAGGCGCAGCGTCAGGCCGATATACAACACGCGGTCCAGGTTGTTATCCGGCGTCACCAGATTGACGGTAAAGGTATCCAATGGCATAAACACCGGGGCCGGAGGCGGCTGCTTTTTTTCCTCGGCGGCGGGTTGACCGTTCTTATGCTGCTGCATCAACCACCAGCTGTAGCCTGCGGCACCACATGCGCCCAAGGCGATCAGTACCAGCAGGATCACCAGTATTGGGCGTTTTTTTGTTGCTGCTGTTGGAAGGGAGTTCTGAGACATTACTAAGCCAAATCCTGTTCTCTGCGTGCTGACAAGCTGCACGCAATACATGTAATTCCATTATCCCGCTTATTCTGGGCTGCAATAGCCAGAATAGGCGGGGAAAAGCGTGCCAGCTTGAGCGTTTGCACGCCGTCAGGCGAAAATATCAACGCCGTCGACCGAGCGGGCCATCGCCTGCAGCGCTGCTGGGGCGCTCAGGGCTTCAACGCCGGTTTCCGCGCTGCCGTGTTGTTCACGGTAAGAAGGCTGCCCGCCTTGGTGAGAGGCCTGCTGCTGTGACTGTTGCGGCTGTGGCAGTGACTCACCGCCAACGCTGCTCTGGCCAAGGTTGATACCACTTTCCGCCAGCGCATGGCGTAGATGGGGCAGCGCGGCTTCCACCGCCGCACGAACCTGGCCGTGTGCCGAGGCGATATGCAACTGGGCCTGGTTATCGTCGAGCTTCAGCGTAATTTGCAAGGCACCCAGTTCCTGCGGATGTAGGCGTAACTCGGCGCTCTGCTGGCCGTTGCGGTGGAACATCAGCACCTGCTGACTCAGTGCCTGTTGCCATTCCTGGCTGCCGAGTTGAGCGTTCAACTGTGGCGTTGCCGGTGCGCTCACCGTCGCGCTGACGGGGTGGCTGGCGATCACCGGGCTGGAAACTGGCGCAGGGGCTGCGTGCTGTGGCGTTGCAGAAGATTGCGCCGATTCAGCCGCCAGTTTCAGTGGAGTGGTGCCGCTATCCTGATTGTTATCGGTCTGAGAAGACAGTACTGACGACGCGTCAGTTTTGGCGGCCAAGGCGGATTTATCGTCTGCGTTCGGCTGCGATTTTGACGCTGGCAGGCCAGCAGTGGATAACGCTGGTTTTTCGCTCAGGGTGGCTAACAGTGATGCGGTTCCCGTCAGCGGCGCTTCGTCCCCGCTTGGCTCAGCGGCGGTTGCGACCCCATTTCCTGGTAACGGCTGCACTACGGCGGCAGGCAGCATGGCAAACAGAGCCTGCAAGCTGGCCGCATCCAAAGTATCTACAGGGTGCAGCGGCTGTTCGTCATCGCGCTGGGTTAACCGGGTTTGGCTATCGTCTGCCGCATCCAGTTCCTGCGGAGCGGCCAGCAAACGGCCACGATCGCTGAGCGAGTTCAGCAATTGGTTAAGCTGTTGGCGACTGAGGGTTGAGATTTGTGGATCTTCGGCCAGTAGCTGGGCCACGTTCGGCTTGCCTTTCAGTTGACCTTCGGGCATGAAGCGCTCGCCGAGCAGTTGAGCAAAGCTGGCAGACAGTCCGGCATCATCCAACGACAGCGCGGTAAGGCCAGTCTCCGTGCCATCAACTGTCGCGGGCAAGCCAGAGAGAACGTTGAGGTTCATGGGTTTAGATTCCTTTGTGAACTGCGTTGAGCGAACTCATCCATCAGTTTTTGGTCACGCTTGTTTTCCAGCATCAGTTCGGCGCTGAGGGCACGGGTGTTGAGCGTTTCAAAAGCGTTCAGCCGCTGCTGTTTGTCCTGCCACTGTTTGACCGCCCGTTCTACCTTCTCGCTCCACTGGAGCAACTGCTGGCGATGCTGGCTGATGGCCTGCTCGAGCGTGCCGATAAACTGCTGGTAGTTTTGCCAACTGGCGGAACCCATGCCGCTAGACAGGGTGTTGTTCAGCTTTTGCCGATACTCATCCTGGTAGTTGAGCAGCATGGCAAGCTGTTGCTCCGCCGCCTGTTGCGCCTGACGTGCCTGGCCGAGGTGCTGTGCGGCCTGTTCTACGGCATCCTGCGCCAGATCGCGCAGGATAATCAGCGGTGACTGTGGTTTCATGGTGCTCAGGCTCCGTGGTTAAACAATCAGTTGCTGCAATTGCTGGCAGGCATCGTCGTAGCCGCTGCGTTCGAAAATGCCCTGTTGCAGATAGGCTTCCATCTGCGGATACAGCGTCATGGCCTTGTCCAGCAGCGGATCGCTGCCTGCGGCGTAGGCTCCTACACTGATCAGATCGCGGTTACGTTGGTAACTGGCCAACATCTGTTTGAAGTTACGTACCCGCCGGTAATGCTCCTCGTCGATCAGCGAGGTCATGGCACGGCTGATCGACGCTTCAATATCGATGGCAGGGTAGTGGCCCGCTTCCGCCAGGCGCCGAGACAGCACCACATGGCCATCAAGGATGGCGCGTGCCGAATCGGCAATCGGGTCTTGCTGGTCATCACCTTCGGTCAACACGGTATAAAACGCGGTGATGGAACCGCCGCCGCTGATGCCGTTACCGGCACGCTCTACCAGAGCAGGAAGTTTGGCGAATACCGAAGGCGGATAGCCTTTGGTAGCCGGGGGTTCGCCGATTGCCAGGGCGATTTCACGTTGCGCCATGGCGTAACGGGTCAGGGAATCCATAATCAGCAGTACGTGTTGGCCCCAATCGCGGAAATCCTCGGCGATACGGGTGGCATAGGCGGCGCCTTGCATGCGTAGCAGCGGCGAAACGTCTGCCGGTGCAGCGATTACCACCGAACGGGCGCGCCCCTCGGTGCCGAGGATGTTTTCGATAAAGTCTTTCACTTCGCGGCCACGTTCGCCGATCAGCCCAACGACGATCACGTCGGCTTGGGTATACCGCGCCATCATCCCGAGCAGCACGCTTTTACCCACGCCAGAACCAGCGAACAGGCCCATGCGCTGGCCGCGGCCCACGGTGAGCAGTCCGTTAATGGTACGCACGCCCACGTCGAGTACCTGTTCGATCGGGGTGCGCTGCAACGGGTTGAACGGGGCGGTGATCAGCGGTGCACGGTAGCCGGTATCTGGTGCTGGCAGACCATCGAGCGGTTTGGCACCGCCGTCGAGCACCCGGCCAAGCAATGCCGGGCCAAGGGGTAACTGTTTGCTGGCGCTTTGTCCTTCGGGGGAGACGCGAGCATAGACCCGAGCGCCGGGCACGATGCCGTCGACCTCTTCCAGCGGCATCAGAAACAGCCGTTGGCCGTTAAAACCGACCACCTCGCTTTCTACCTCCTGCACCACACCGCTGTCATGGCGTTCGATCAGGCAGGTGGCCCCCAGCGGTAACTGCAAACCGGTGGCTTCCAGTACCAGCCCGGTAGCTCGCGTCAGACGGCCATAGCGGCGCACCGCGGGCGCACGGGCAATGCGTTTTTCCAGACTGTCCAGCGAGTTCAGCCAACGGCCGAGACGAACGGTCATCACAGCTCTCCCGGTGCGGCCAGACGGCACAGTTCATGCCAGCGGGTGGCCAGGCTGGCATCCAGATCGCCTTCTTCTGCGCTGACCTTGCAGCCGCCTGGATGTAACTGTCCGTCGGCCAGCAGCCGCCAGCCGTGCAGGCTGAGTGTCATGCCAAGCTGCTGCTCTACACGTTCGTAATCATCCGGGTGTACGCGCAACTGAGGTTTGCCGCTGAACATCGGTTCTTGCTGGATCAACTGTTGGATCTGGCCGAGCAGGGCGGTGCCATCGCACACCAGCGCTTGGCCGATGACCTGTTTGGCCGCCGTCAGGGCCAACTGCATCAGGCGCGAGGCAATCACGCTGTCGAGCGCGTCCAGGGTGTGCTGGAACTCGGTGACCAACTGCTGCCAATGTTCGGTGATCGGTTGCTGCTGCTGTTGGCCCGCCAGAATGCCTTGCTGACGGCCTTCCTCCAGCCCGGCCTGGAAACCGGCGTCATAGCCTTTCTGCTGGCCCTCGGCAAAGCCTTGTTGCTGACCTTGCTGTTGGGCCTGCAAACGCAGCATCTCCAGCCGTTGCTGTTCGTTGATGCTGTCATCCTGTGGGATGACGATCACTTCAGGCGGGCTTTCCGGTTCCAGCACCGGTTTGGGATCCGCCAGATCGTTAAGCGACCAGGGCTGCCAGGGCAGGGTGTTGAGGCGATCAGACATAGGTGTCCTCGCCACCGCCGATGATCATTTCGCCGGTTTCTGCCAGGCGGCGTACCACCAACAGGATAGCCTTCTGTTCGTTCTCCACCTGCGACATCCGCATCGGGCCACGGTTGGCCAGATCGTCGCGCAGGATATCGGCGGCACGTTGCGACATGTTCTTGAGGAACTTCTCGCGCAGCGGCTGTTCGGCCCCTTTCAAGGCGATCAACAGGGATTCGCTTTCCACGTCCTGCAACAGGCGCTGGATGCTGCGATCGTCCACTTCGACCAGGTTTTCGAACAGGAACATTTCGTCGATGATCTTCTGCGCCAGCTCGCCGTCGTAGTCACGCATGGCACCAATAACCGCCTCTTCCTGCTGGGTTTTCATCAGGTTGATAATCTCGGCGGCGGTACGGACACCCCCCATTTTGCTGCGCTTGAGGTTCTGGCCGTCCAGCAGATTGTTCAGCACTTCGGTCAGCTCTGCCAGGGCGTCTGGCTGTACACCGCCGAAGGTGGCGATACGCAGCATCACGTCGTTGCGCAGGCGCTCCTCGAACTGTGCCAGGATATCCGCCGCCTGGCCGCGCTTGAGGTGAACCAGGATGGTGGCAATGATCTGCGGGTGTTCGTCGCGGATCAGATCGGCCGCGCTCTGCGGCTCCATAAAGTTGAGCGTTTCCATGCCGGAGGTGTCTTCGCGTGATTCGAGGATATCCTCCAGCAGGCTGCTGGCACGTTCTTCACCCAAGGCTTTTACCAGCACCGAGCGTAGGTAGTCGCTGGCATTGACGCTCAGCGCGGCATACTGTTCGGCATCGTCTTCAAACTCTCTGAGGACCTCCCCCAACTGTTTGTGGGACACCTGGCGCATACTGGCCATGGTGCCACTCAACTGCTGCACTTCCCGTGACGAGAGGTGCTTGAAGACTTCGGCGGCGCGATCTTCACCCAGCGTCATCAGCAGGATGGCGCTCTTTTCGGTACCTGTCAGACTCATAGTTCGTTACTCATCCATTGACGGATCACCAGGGCCACCACGCGTGGATCTTTATCTGCCAGTTCGCGGATCCGCTGGCCCTGGACTTCAGCATTGACGCGCTGCTGTGATTTCTTGTGCAGCGCCTGCTCTTCATGACTTGGCTTGTTCATCTCAGCCGGGCGAGTGGCTGGCGTATTGGCAGCGGCCACTGCAGCTTGTTGCGCCACCTGACGGCTTTGCAGCTGCGGACGAACCAGCTTGCGCCACAAAATCCAGGCCACCAGCAGCACCAGCAAATAGCGGCCTGCGTTGAACAACCGATCGATAAACGACTGTGACTGCCAGAAAGGCAACTCGCCGCCGGTCTGCTCTACATCATTGAACTGGGTGTTGACCACGTTAAGCGTATCGCCACGGCTGCTGGAGTAACCCATCGCTTCACGGACCAGCGACTCCACCTGAGCCAACTGTTCTTTGCTCATCGGCAGTGGTTTACCGTCTTTATCGGTACCCAGGGTGTTGAGCACCACGGCGACCGACAGGCGTTCCACCGCTCCAGCCTTGTGCTGGGTATGACGAATGGTGCGATCCACCTCGTAGTTGGTGGTTTCATCACGGCGACTGTTTTGCGCTACGTTACCGCTAGCCCCGGTACGCGTGCTGTTATTGGCATTGCTTGCCGTGGCAGGGGTATTTGTATTGCCCGCCGCCGTAGTTTTTGGTGTTTCTATCGGTGCAGTCGGCGCTGCACTTGGCTGGTTGGAAAGGGCACCCGGTACGCCGCCGATCTGTTGCCCGCCGTTCTGTTCACTCTGGCTGAGCTGTCTGGAGCGTATTGCTGATTTATCCGGCTGTTGGTTGGGCTGGTACTGTTCGTCGGTTTGCTCGCGGGTGGAGAAATCGATTTGTGCCGTTACCTGTGCACGCACGTTCGCGCTGCCGACAATCGGTGCCAGAATAGCTTCAATACGGCGCTGATAGCGGTTCTCAACCTCATTGGCGTACTTCAACTGTGCGGCATTGAGATCGCGTCCGGTGCCGTCAGATTGGGTCAGCAGGCGGCCAGCCTGATCGACCACCGTGACGTTGCCCGGCGGCAAACCGGCCACGCTGCTGGATACCATATACACCACGGCATTGATCTGGCCGTCGTCCAACGTGCGGCCAGGTTGCAGCGTGAGCGTCACGGAAGCTGAGGGGTTCTTTTGTTCGCGTACAAACAGCGAAGGCTTAGGCAGTGCCAGATGCACACGGGCATTCTGTACCGGCCCCAGGGATTCGATAGTGCGTGACAGTTCGCCTTCCAGCGCGCGCTGGTAGTTGATCTGTTCGCTGAACTGGCTGATGCCGAATTTTTCCTGATCCAGCAGTTCAAAGCCGACGGCACCTCCCTTGGGCAGCCCCTGTTGCGCCAGACGCAGGCGGGTTTCATGCACCTTCTCCGCCGGGATCATCAACGCCGAGCCGTTCTCGGTAAAGCGATAGGGGATGTTCATCTGCGTGAGTTGCGTGACGATAGCGCCGCCGTCACGATCGTTGAGATTGCTGTACAGCACGCGGTAATCCGGGCTTTTGGCCCATAGCATCAGCGCAACCACGATGGCGATCGCCGCCGAGGCCGCGATCAGCAGTGGAATTTTAGGGTTGGCACGCAAGCGATTCCATAGGGCCAGCAGGCCGTTATCACGGCTTTCACCATTCATGCTGGTACCCACTCTGGCGGGTTCGAGGTATGGCTAGCGTTGTTGTGTGATGACAAAACAGACTCCCTGAATACACAGTTCTTTACGGCCTAACAAAAGCGCCCCCATTTTTGGGCATGCCATTATTTGCTCTAGGGGCAAGTTTTGATGGCCCGATAAACCGGTGTTTTTGCAGTTAATTAGCCGCTTTAACCGGAAAGCACTGTGGTAGGGTGTGCAGCATCGGGATCATGCAGGCGAATGAAGGCGCGGTTTTCCCGCCGTTTTTCAGGCCAGCGCTTGAAATCCATAGGGTATGAATGAAGTAACGAGGTCATGATGGCAATTCAGGGTATTGAAGGAGTGGTGCAGCAGTTGCAAGCCACGGCGGTTCAGGCCGGAGCGCTGCGACAAAACGATCCGGTGCAGGGAGCCAGTTTTGCCAATGAGTTAAAGGCGGCTCTCGGTAAGATCAGCGAGACTCAGCAAACTGCGCGTCAGCAAGCACAGGATTTTGAATTGGGTGTGCCGGGTATCAGTTTGAACGACGTGATGGTCGATCTGCAGAAGTCTTCGGTGTCTTTGCAACTGGGTGTGCAGGTACGTAATAAACTGGTTGCGGCTTATCAAGACGTCATGAATATGGCGGTGTAGCGGTAAATAAAGGGTGGCTATAGCGCAAACAGATAATCTATTCTGTATTGGCGTAAGCCTCCCTAATGTGATTTTCAGTGGTTTTCGACCCGTTTGCCTAATCAATAAATCATGGCAAGCCGGTGTCTTGAGCGTCGTCGGTGTTTTTTATGGGCAACACCAATCTTTTTACTATCAATGACTTTGGCGTGTTTCTTAAAGGAAAAAAGGCATAAAACAGTCAGCGATGCTACCAAATACTCCATTATCTTATCCTCCTTGAAATTGGTTAATTAAGCTAATATTTGTAGTTATTGTCCTAAATGTCAATTAGCGAGGGTGTAATGTAGATATATCCTCATCGAGCCCAGGAACTGTCTTATATCTTTGAGTGGATTCGTACGGTGTCGCTCGTAAACCACGCAAAAAATAATCGCTTACGCTGAAGAGATTGAGTCTCATTCAAGCAATGCCAGAGAACCGTGAGCGGTGTAACTTAAAGAAATATCTCTGTTTTATTGAAAGACCTAATTCCTGTTGTGCGGTGGCTATTATTTTTTTGACCGTGCTTTGGAGTAGGCTGATGCTTTGTGAATAAGATGAAAGATCCACAGCTTTACAAGGATGTTATTTTTTCTATGGAAATAATCGCGCTAATAGTATTTATTCGGGAAAAGTGATGAGCACTAAAAGTGAAGTAAGATGGCGTTTTTTCAGCATTGTCATGTTAATTGTGTTGGCCGTATTGACCTATGTGTTAGTTAAACTCAACTGATGTACGGGCCACTCAGGGTGGCCTTAGTCACATCCTCAGCCTGCCGTTGTTAAACCCAGCATCTATTCCTCTACCGTATTTAGCCATGGATATGCCGGAGGCTGCGCGGCGGTGGGCTGCATAATTCGCTGGTGCCCACGGATGGCGGTAGGTGCGAAGCCGAATCGTTTACGAAAGCGTTCGGCAAAACGAGAAGAACTTTCATAGCTCACATATTGTGCAATGGCGGAGATCGGCCAGTCTGTGGCCTGCAATAACAGCAGCGCGCGGCTCATACGTACATCGATCATCAGGTTGCGCAAGGCGCTATTCTCCGCCGACAGTTTGCGCCGCAGCACCACCTCGCTCATCATCAGATTTTCAGCCACTTCGGCGGCGGTCCAAATCCGTTGCGGATCGCTTGCCAGCAAGCGGCGCACCTGCTGGGTCAGATTATTGGTTTCCTGGTGAGTAAAGCGGATCCCCAGGTGTGCCAGCCACAGTAGGATTTCGCACATTTTATGGCGGATAATCATCTGGGGAAAACGATCGTGCAGCGTCAGTGCCAGCGCCGCGGTTTCAAAACTGTGCAAGAACGGGCAGGGCAGCTTCGTCAGCGTAGTGACGCCAGTGAAAGGGGGAGGCGGCGCGATAGGCGCATTGGCTACCGTATCAAACAGCAAGGGATCGCAAATCAGCAGTTGGCAGCTGTATACTCCGCTGTCTGAAAGACTATTAATCACATCGGCGGTTAGCCCACCTTCTACGATCAACAGCTCTCCGGCGCGAGCTACCACCTCCCGTTGCTTCCACCGTATACGTGTTTGCCCTTGCTGGATCAAAAACAGATGCGTCTGCTCAAAATAGAGCGACGGAAGTCGCAGTTCAGTATGCTGAATGATGTGTGCTGAGGCACCGATCCCGGGACAAAAATTAATTAAGCGTTCCATCAATATTCATTTCATCGTTATTATCTACGAATATCTTTACGCTTTGCTGGAGGATGGAGCAACATTTTTTCGCCTGTTGCCGATCACAACTCGATAATTTACTTGTCAAGAATCAGTTTCCTGTTGAACAGAAAACGTCCGTGTCGGGATAAGTGTTATCCATTAAATCGGCAATAGTGCCAGCGGTTTGCATTTTCATGCATTACCTGCCATACGAATTATTCAAATCTCATGCGTTTATATTATGGTGCAACGGGATAATAATAGTGTTTTATCCTATTAATTACTTAGGATAGGCGGTTAAACATAAGATTTATCTTGATTGCGGCTCACCAAGCAGCAAAGCGCGGTCATGGAATTGACCGTAGGTGCTGTTGACCGCGCTCTGGCGGGTAGACTGCCCGATCAAAACCGTTAATTCGTCCATGCGTCGCTGCATCAGTCGCTTCACTTCGGTTTCGTTTTTGAGGATTTGCTGCAATTTACCGCGTAAAATATCCTGCAAGCTCGAAGATGGCTCAGGGATACCCGCCAGTTGGGCGGTTTTTTCTACCGCCTGAACGTAGGTGATCTCCATTTCAATCAGCGCATCCCACTGGCCAGCCTGCGCCAGTGTGATCATTTGCTCGCTCAGGCTATGGATCTTTTGATAGGCCAATAGCAGTTGTTGGTGGTGTTCCATTATACGCCGTCCTGAACGGGTTGATAATTGGGGCCAATTTGACGCCAGGCGTCGGCAATGTTCTCCAGCAGCCCGCTGACTTCGTCAAGGGCTGCGACATCATTGTGCAGGTTGGCCTGCATCAGACGGCGTTTCATATAGTCATATAAGGCGGCGAGATTATCGGCGATCTCCCCTCCCTGTTCATGATTGAGGCCATTTTTTAGCCCGTTATCAATGATATTAATGGCTTTTGAGATCGCCAGCCCCTTGCCGGCGATATTCCCCTGATCCATCAGGATGCGTGCACGAAGCAGGGCGCTGAGCGCCCCGTCGAATAGCATCACGATGAGCTGGTGCGGGCTGGCACCCATCACGCCACTTTCTACACTAACCTGGGCGTAAGCCTGGGTTCCGCTGCGGTTGTACATGCTATTTTACCTGGTTAACGCGCCTATTTAGACGTGAACTGTTGGGTTAAATAATTACTGGTACCATTCAGTTTCGACATCATGGTATCCAACTGAACAAATTGCTGTTTGTAACGATCGATGGAGCTTTGAATACTTTCGGTCACGCGGGTGATTTGGGTATTCAAACGGTCGAGGTTGGTATTGATACTCTTGGTCGAGTTCTCAATCACGCCACCGGCCTTGATATAGTTTTGGATCTCATTGTGGATTTCCGTCGCCATACCGCTCTCTTTACCATCACCAGCGAAGAAATTGGCCACCTGATCGGGTTTTTCATCGATCGCTTTTTTTAACTTTTCGCTGTCCAATTCCAGTTTGCCGGTTTTGGTATTGGTAGTAATACCCAGGTTGCCCAAGCCCTTCAGCTCCGGGTTGTCCTGTGCGGCGCTTAGCGCGCTCTTAATGGAGGATTGGATGCCGCGCAGCGTGTTGTCACCCAACAGCGCCCCATTTTTGTTGTTCTGTGCTTCACCACTCTTTACTGGGGTGTATTTCGTCAGGGAATTAAAGGTATCCAACAGCGAGTTATAGCTATCAACCCAAGCCTTGACCTTGTCCGAGGTGCCGCTTTTATCGGCGGTGACCACCAGGTTCTGCGGTTCGCCCGGTTTGGTGATGGTTTTCAGATCCAGCGTCACCCCTTGCAGGGCGTCGGCGATCGAGTTGGTGCTGCGCTTGATGGTGGTACCGTTAATGGTCAACTCGGCATCCTGGCCTTTGACCGTTTCCTTCATCGCGTTGCTGGTGCTGGTAGGATCATAATTTAAGATCGCTCCCAGTTTATCGTCATTATTAACCTGCACCTTAACCGTATTTTTTTCGCCGGTGGTGGAGGAACTGATGGCCAACTGATAGTCGTTGTCGCCCACGCGCATGATGGTGGCGTTCACCCCGGCTTTGGCGCCGTTAATCGCATCGCGCATTTCCAGCAGTGAGGTTTGATCGTCACCTAGCGGGATTTTGACCTCTTTAGGGGGGTTGCCAGCGGTGATCGAAATCGAACGATCGCTGGCGCCGCTAGTGCCCAGTTTCTCCGCTTGATCGTTAATATCGGCCTTTGTCGTCAAGGTTTGCGGCTGTGCCAGATGCAGCACCTCGACGCTGTAATTACCCGGGACCGATTTGGCGGTGGTAGTCACGTTAAACTGATCGTGAGTGGTGGCGGTAGTATTGTTAAAGAATTCTGGCTTGGCCAAATCCTTGCTCAGGTTATCGAATTTTTCCAGCGAGCTTTTCAACGTGCCGTAGGCAGTCAGCTTGGCGTTATAGCTGGTTTGCTGGGTTGTATAAGGTGTCAGACGTTGTTGTTCCGCCTTGGTCAGCTTGTCCAGCAAGCCGTTGAGGTCCAGCCCTGAGCCGATGCCTAATGAACTAATCGATGCCATTCGTGATTCTCCTATGGTCAATGACTTTTACGCTCTATGCGTTATCGGCTCAGTATGTAAAAAGTTTACGGATAAATAGAAAAAACGATGGCGCAGTAGAAGAGGGAAAAACAGCGTTATTCGCGCCATTGGCGAAAAGTGAAAAAAACGGAAAAAAAATCTAAAGGTTGTGGGGGGAGCGCCGATACCTGAGGAGACGGTGGTTGACGCCGTGGACCAACAAGGTCCGAACCCTTTAATTGTGAATGCGAACGTCGCAACTGATTCGTAAGGAAAGCAAATTATGGCACAAGTAATTAATACCAACAGCCTGTCGCTGATGGCGCAGAACAACCTGAACAAATCTCAGTCTTCTCTGGGGACCGCTATCGAACGTCTGTCTTCCGGTCTGCGTATCAACAGCGCGAAGGATGACGCTGCGGGTCAGGCGATCTCTAACCGTTTCACAGCTAACATCAAGGGCCTGACTCAGGCTTCCCGTAACGCTAACGACGGTATCTCTCTGGCGCAGACCACTGAAGGCGCACTGAACGAAGTCAACGACAACCTGCAGAACATCCGTCGTCTGACCGTGCAGTCTCAGAACGGTTCTAACTCATCCAGCGACCTGCAGTCAATCCAGGATGAAATCTCTCAGCGTCTGAACGAAATCAACCGTATTTCAGAGCAAACCGACTTCAACGGCGTGAAAGTGTTGAGCAGCGATCAGAAGTTGACTATTCAGGTTGGCGCTAATGATGGTGAAACCATTGATATCGATCTGAAAGATATTAATGCTAAAACTCTGGGCTTGGATAAATTCAGCGTTGCAAACCCAATCGATACTGCCAAAGTGGGCGGCGCAGCATTGACCACCGTTGATAAAATGGGGCCACCGGCTATTCAGGCTGATGGTAACGCAGCGACAAAAACCAGCGATGGCAAACTTTACACTGCGAATGGCACTGATTTCTTTGTAAAAGCTACCGATGGTGCTATTTACGATGCCACCGTTGCCGCTGACGGTAAAGTGACCTGGGATTCTACCACTGCGACCACTAACCCAACCGCTGGTATCAAGGAACAGTCTCAAGTTAAAGTGGGTACCACCGCCGTTACTGGTTTAACTGGTAGTGATGAACTGCGTACCTATACAGATCCAGCCGGTAAATCAGGTTATATGGTTAAAGGTAAGGATGACAACGGTAACGACGCTTACTATGCAGCTACTGTAGATGCATCTGGCAAAGTAACCAAAGGCGCGCAACAGTCTACCGATCCAAAAACTGCTGACCCACTGGCAACCCTGGACAAAGCTCTGTCACAGGTTGACGGCCTGCGTTCTTCCCTGGGTGCGGTACAGAACCGTTTCGACTCTGTTATCAACAACCTGAACAGCACCGTGAACAACCTGTCTGCTTCCCAGTCTCGTATTCAAGATGCCGACTACGCGACCGAAGTGTCTAACATGAGCCGTGCCAACATCCTGCAACAGGCTGGCACCTCTGTTCTGGCCCAGGCTAACCAGTCTACCCAGAACGTACTGACCCTGCTGCGTTAATCACTCTCTCCGATTAGCCTGTCATCCAAACCCTGCTTCGGCAGGGTTTTTTGTCTTTTGCTGCCATCAGGGTTTTTACATGGCACAAATAAAGCCCGTTTTGTACGGCTGTTCAGACGATTGGTATTGCGCCTGCTACGGATAATAGCCATGACTCCGTTATCCGCAGGTTAGACATAGTGAGCGATCTGTATACCGCCGAAGGCGTCATGGACAAAAATTCTCTCTGGCTGCGCTACGTTCCGCTAGTGCGCCACGAGGCGTTACGCCTGCAGGTTAGGCTGCCCGCCAGCGTGGAACTGGACGATCTGCTGCAAGCAGGGGGAATCGGGCTGTTGAACGCCGTTGAGCGTTATGATGCCCTGCAAGGAACGGCCTTCACGACCTATGCCGTGCAGCGTATTCGCGGTGCGATGCTCGACGAGTTGCGTAGCCGTGACTGGGTGCCGCGCAGCGTACGCCGCAACGCTCGGGAAGTGGCGCGCATGATGCAGCAGTTGGAACAGCGGCTCGGCCGCCCGGCCAGCGAAATGGAGGTGGCACAGGGGTTGGATGTCTCGCTGGACGAGTATCGCCAGATCCTGTTGGACACCAATAATAGCCAGCTATTTTCCTACGACGAATGGCAGGAAGAGCATGGCGACAGCGCCGAACCGGTGCTGGAAGGTCATGAAGCTGCCAATCCGTTGCATCAACTGTTGGAAGGCAATCTGCGCCAGCGGGTGATCGATGCCATCGAGGCGCTGCCGGAACGCGAAAAACTGGTGCTGACGCTGTATTACCAGGAGGAGTTGAATCTGAAGGAAATTGGCGCAGTGCTCGATGTGGGTGAGTCGCGAGTCAGCCAGTTGCATAGCCAGGCAATCAAACGCCTGCGGGCACGTCTGGCTCAGGACAACTGAACCCCCAAGCCTGCCTCCCTAACCAACCTGATTACTGCCGCAATAAATGGACTGCAAAAGATGCCAGGAAAACAGTTGAAGAAACGGCCACTCAGCCGCTACCTGAAAGATTATAAACACAGCCAAACCCATTGTTCCCAGTGCGAGAAGGTGCTAGACCGCATGGCACTGGTGTTCCGTGGCAAGATCATCAATAAGGAAGCCATCGCCCGGATGGATCAGCCGATTGACGATCAGGTCTGGCAAAACGTGCAAAGCGAGTTGACCGCGCTATGCCGGTTTTGTAGTGAAATCTCCTGTAATAGTCACCCCAGTTACTTCGACATCATGGCGTTTAAACAGTATCTGTTTGAACAGACCGAGATGAACCACAGCACCATCCGTGAATATGTCGTGCGCCTGCGGCGCCTGGATGAAATGCTGGTGGCACACAACTATCCTGCCGATCAGTTTGCCAGCGCCTTCAACCATCAGCGTATTATTGACGATCTGCCACCGGCAGCGAGCGATAACTACCGCATTGCGCTGCGCAAATACGACCAATACCTGGCCTGGCAAAAAAGTTATTGATTGACCTGACCCGGTCGGTTGGCCGGGTTACCCTGCAGCCATCCCCACGAATAAAGAGTGATTATTCAGAGCACATCTGATAAATCTATCACTCAAACACCGTTATTTTATTCCCTGGGGGAAGTTGTGGATCTGCAACAGCAACTGGCGCAATTCCCGCGCCTGGATTTGGTTGGCTCTGCCACGCCGCTCGAAAAGTTATCCCGCCTTTCAGACTACCTTGGCCGCGAAATTTACATCAAACGTGACGATGTCACTCCGATGGCAATGGGTGGCAACAAGCTGAGAAAGCTGGAGTTTTTAGCCGCCGACGCGGTACGCCAAGGGGCCGATACCCTGGTTACCGCCGGTGCCATTCAATCCAACCACGTTCGCCAGACCGCCGCCGTGGCGGCCAAGCTCGGCCTGCAATGCGTAGCGCTGTTGGAAAACCCCATCGACACCAAAGCGGAAAACTACCTCAGTAACGGTAATCGCCTGCTGCTCGATCTGTTCAATGTTGAAGTGGTGATGTGCGATGCCTTGCACGATCCGCAGATGCAACTGGCCGATCTGGCCACACGTTTGGAAGCCCAGGGTTTCCGTCCTTATGTCATCCCCGTAGGCGGTTCCAACGCGCTCGGCTCATTGGGCTATGTGCAGTGTGCGCTGGAAATTGCAGCACAAAGCCATGGCATCAACTTCAGTTCGATCGTAGTGGCATCCGGCAGTGCCGGGACTCACGCCGGTCTGGCGGTGGGGCTACAGCAACTGCTGCCGGAGAGCGAACTGATTGGCGTGACCGTTTCCCGCAAGGTGATCGATCAGTTACCGAAGGTTGAACAGTTGCAAAAAGCGGTCGCCTGTTCGCTGAATATTGACGAGCTGGCCCCCATAACCTTGTGGGATGACTATTTTGCCCCGCAGTACGGTATGCCGAATGACGAAGGTATGGCGGCGGTGAAGCTGTTGGCGCAGCAGGAAGGTGTGCTGCTGGACCCGGTCTATACTGGTAAGGCGATGGCGGGGTTGATTGATGGCATCAGCCAGAAACGTTTTCGCGATGAAGGTCCGATCCTGTTTGTGCACACCGGTGGGGCACCGGCGCTGTTTGCTTATCACCCGCAGGTCTGATGCCGAGCAAAGTTGTTATTCCATTTAGAACTATAGTTATTAGGTTATATTCCTTTATGAAGTATTTATGACTGTTAAAGTCATGAAATCAAAAAGATAAACAACAGATGGGGTGTCTATGGTCTTTTCAAAATTTCGTCGTCAACTGCTGCTGGGTGTGATGGCCGTGGCGCTGACCACCGGCTTGAACGTGAAAACCTACGCGGCCGATAACCTGCTCGATCAGGTCAAGCAGCGCGGCACGCTGATCGTTGGGCTGGAAGGCACCTATCCGCCGTTCAGCTTCCAGGGGGAGGACGGCAAACTGACCGGCTTTGAGGTGGACTTCGCTAATGCACTGGCGGAACATCTGGGGGTGAAGGCCAAGCTCAATCCAACCAAATGGGATGGCATGCTGGCCTCGTTGGAGTCCAAGCGTATCGACGTGGTGATCAACCAGGTCACCATCTCCGATGAGCGTAAGAAAAAGTACGATTTCTCTACCCCATACACCGTTTCCGGTATCCAGGCGCTGGTGAAGAAAGGCAACGAAGGCATTATTACCAAGGCCGAGGATCTGAAGGGCAAGAAGGTCGGCGTGGGTCTGGGCACCAACTACGAACAGTGGCTGCGTGACAACGTGCAGGGTGTTGATGTGCGTACCTACGACGATGACCCAACCAAGTATCAGGATCTGCGCGTAGGCCGCATCGATGCCATTTTGGTCGACCGTCTGGCGGCGTTGGATCTGGTGAAGAAAACCGGTGATACGCTGGCCGTCGCTGGCCCGGCATTCTCTCGCCAGGAAGCTGGCATAGCGGTGCGTAAAAACAATCCGGAACTGCTGGCCGCTATCGATCAGGCGATTGCCGCAATGCAGAAAGACGGGACGTTGGCGAAGATCTCTGAAAAATGGTTTGGCGCGGACGTAACTAAATAATGCAAGAGAGTATTCAACTGGCGCTGGATTCAGCGCCATTTTTATTACGGGGTGCGCTGTTGACCCTCCAGCTCAGTCTGGGTGGCATGGCGCTCGGTTTGATCCTCGGGTTTTTGTTGGCGCTGATGCGCCTTTCGCCGTTATGGCCGATCTCCTGGCTGTCACGCATCTACGTTTCCCTGTTTCGCGGTACGCCGCTGATCGCCCAGCTGTTTATGATCTATTACGGCTTACCGCAGTTTGGCATCGAGCTGGATCCATTCCCGGCGGCATTAATCGGCCTTTCGTTAAACACCGCAGCCTATACCTCGGAAACGCTGCGTGCGGCGATCTCCTCGATCGATAAAGGGCAGTGGGAAGCGGCGGCCAGTATCGGCATGACGCCCTGGCAGACCCTGCGCCGGGTGATCCTGCCGCAGGCGGCTCGCACCGCGCTGCCTCCGCTGGGCAACAGCTTTATCGGTTTGGTCAAGGATACCTCGCTGGCGGCGACCATTCAGGTGCCGGAGCTGTTCCGTCAGGCGCAGCTGATCACCTCACGTACGCTGGAAGTGTTCGCCATGTATCTGGCGGCATCGCTGATCTACTGGGTGATGGCTACCTTGCTTTCCGCGTTGCAGAACCGCCTGGAAGCGCACGTTAACCGTCAGGATCAGGAGTAGCCGATGAGCGCCATCGAAGTCAGACAGTTGGTTAAAAAGTTCAAAGGGCAGACCGTATTACACGGCATCGATCTTGAGGTGAACGCGGGTGAAGTGGTGGCGATTATCGGGCCGAGTGGTTCCGGTAAGACGACCTTGCTACGCAGCATCAACCTGCTGGAGGTGCCGGATTCTGGCACTATCCGTGTCGGTGACATCTTGATCGACAGCGCTCGCCCGCTGAGCAAACAAAAAAATCAGGTACGGGCCCTGCGCCAGCAGGTGGGCTTTGTGTTTCAGAGCTTCAACCTGTTTCCCCACCGTTCGGTGCTGGAAAACATCATCGAAGGTCCGGTGATTGTTAAAGGAGAAGCCAAGGCCAGCGCTGAAAAACTGGCGCGTGTCCTGTTGGCAAAAGTGGGGCTGAGCGGTAAAGAGCAGGCCTATCCTAAACGTTTGTCCGGCGGTCAGCAGCAGCGCGTAGCCATTGCCAGGGCGTTAGCGATGCAGCCCGAGGTCATTTTGTTTGATGAACCGACCTCTGCGCTGGATCCTGAACTGGTTGGCGAAGTGCTCAATACCATTCGCGCCTTGGCAGAAGAGAAACGCACCATGGTGATCGTCACCCACGAAATGAGCTTTGCCCGTGACGTGGCCGATCGCGCCATTTTTATGGATCATGGCCGCATTGTCGAGCAGGGGCCCGCGAAGGCGTTGTTCGCCAACCCGCAGCATCAGCGCACCAAGCAGTTTCTGGATAAGTTTCTCAATCAGTGATCTTGTCAGGGGGCGATGCCCCCTTAACCTCGTTATCCTGCCTTTAACAACTCATTACGCGCTGCGGCGGCGAGAAATGCGCTGCGGCTGCCATAGCCCGGATGCTGCTGCACCAGCAAATCAATACGGTTGAGCAACCTGTGGGGCAACGTGATATTGATACGTTCAGCCCGGCCATCAAACTTGTCCATATTGATATCCACCAGCAACCACTGGCCGCCGTTGAGAGCGTCGTTGCCCTGAGCCAGATGGAAGGACACCGCCTGTGGGCGCGGAATGACCTGATTTTCTTCACTCAATAATTCAAAGTGGGCATCCAGAGCGCTTTTGGCGGCCTGGAAGGTTTGATCGAGACTGTCTCCGGCAAAGTAGCAGCCGGGCACATCGGGAAAATCGGCTGATTTTTATGCAGGCAATAAAAAACCCCGCGTCAATGCGGGGTTGGTGGTGTTACTCGAAATGTGGCGATTAACCGATCGTCATCAGGCTGGCGTTCCCCCCGGCGGCGGCGGTGTTGACGCTTAATGAACGTTCGATCAACAGGCGTTCCAACAGGATATTGGTTTCACCGCGGGCAAAGCCCTGCACCGAGACAATAGCACCGCTACGTTGAGCAATCTGCTCACACAGGGTGCGCAGCTGATCGGCGTCGCCGTGATAGATGGCCGCATCAAACTCGACATTATCCTGCGCCCAATCCTTGGTGAAACCGATCCGTGCCTGTACGGCAGCCGGCAAGCTGCGATACAGCGTACGCTGCAATTCTGCCTCCGGCCACAGCGCCTGGCTGCCAACCGCCAGCACGGCAGCCAACTGGTTCAGCGCATCGGCGTTGTTGTCCGCCAGGCACAGCACGCGTTCACGTGGCAGCAGGGCGTAAGTGTTGCGTTCCCCGGTTGGGCCTGGCAGCGGACGTACGGTGCCACCTTGGCCCAGTTCGGCGTATTGTTGCGCCAAGACTGCCAACTCGCGATGGTTCTCCGCCACGGCCCATTGTTCCAAGGCCTGATGCGGCACAAGCAGCGTAGGGCGTACGGTGGCTTCCAGAGGACGCTCGTTATCCTGGCGATTCAGAGTGCGCTGCACGGCATCCTGTGGACGGCTGGCCAGCAGGCGGTACAGATAGAGTGGACCACCGGCTTTCGGCCCGGTGCCAGACAGGCCTTCACCGCCAAACGGCTGCACGCCTACCACCGCACCCACCATATTGCGGTTAACATACAGGTTACCGACCTTGGCATGATCGGTGACTCTGGCAATGGTTTCATCGATACGCGTATGGATACCCAGCGTCAGACCATAGCCTGAAGCATTGATCTGATCGACCAACGCGCCCAGATTGGCACGCTGGAAGCGAACGACGTGCAGCACCGGGCCAAAGATCTCTTTTTGCAGCTCGTCAAAGCTTTCCAGTTCGATCAGCGTTGGCTTCACAAAGGTGCCGCGAGCCCACTCTTTCTCATCATCTCCCAGGCTTTTTGCCGCCTGATAAACCTTGCGGCCTTTGGCCCGCATGGCCTGGATATGGCGTTCAATGCCGGTTTTGGCTTCGGCGTCGATCACCGGGCCAATGTCGGTAGACAGGCGTTCTGGATTACCCATCCGGCATTCTGCCATCGCCCCGCGCAGCATTTTCAGGGTGTGTTCTGCCACGTCTTCCTGCACACACAGGATGCGCAGGGCAGAGCAACGCTGTCCGGCACTGTCGAAGGCAGAGGCCACAACGTCGGTCACCACCTGTTCGGTCAGGGCAGAAGAGTCGACGATCATCGCGTTCAAACCGCCGGTTTCGGCAATCAACGGGGTCGGGCGGCCTTGAGGGTCCAGACGGCCTGCGATATTGCGTTGCAGAATGCCCGCAACGTCGGTAGAGCCGGTGAACATCACGCCGCGTACGCGGGCATCATTGACCAATAGGGAACCTACGGTTTCACCCTGGCCAGGCAACAGTTGCAGAACGCCCTGAGGAATGCCAGCCTCAAGCAGGATACGCGCCGCCTGAGCGGCGACCAACGGCGTCTGTTCCGCCGGTTTTGCCAGCACGCTGTTACCGGCAGCAAGGGCGGCGGCAACCTGGCCGGTGAAGATGGCCAGCGGGAAGTTCCACGGGCTGATGCAGACTACCGGGCCTAACGGACGATGGCTGTCGTTGGCGAAGTCGTCACGCACTTGGCCAGCATAGTAATGCAGAAAATCTACCGCCTCACGGACTTCTGAGATGGCGTTATTGAAGGTTTTACCCGCTTCGCGCACCAGGATCCCCAACAGGCTTTGCAGTTGGCTTTCCATCAGCTCTGCCGCGCGTTCTAAAATGGCGGCACGTTCGGAAGGTGGGGTGGCAAACCAGATCGGCCCGGCTGCGACGGCAGAGTCTAATGCACGGCTGACTTCACCTTCGGTGGCCTCACGCACATAGCCGACAATATCACCCGGTTCGGCTGGGTTGATCACCGGTTGTTCAACTCCTTGATCCAACGGAGCATCGATCATCGGCTCAGCACGCCATTGCTGGCTTGCGCTGGTGAGCAGGGCGCTGGACAGCGAAGCCAGCCGCTGTTCGTTGGCGAGATCCAGACCGCTGGAGTTAACGCGTTTTTCACCATATAGCTCACGCGGCAACGGAATACGCGGATGTGGCAAACCTATGCGGCCTTCGCTAGCCGCCATGGCCTCGACCGCGCTGACCGGATCGGCCACCAGTTCATCGAGCGGCAGGGTGGCATCGGCGATACGGTTAACGAATGAGGTATTGGCCCCGTTTTCCAACAGACGGCGTACCAGATAGGCCAGCAGCGTTTCATGCGTGCCGACCGGCGCATAAATACGGCAAGGGCGGTTCAGCTTACCGTCGGCCACTTTGCCTACCACCTGCTCGTACAGCGGTTCGCCCATGCCATGCAGACACTGGAATTCGTACTGGCCCGGATAGTAGTTATTGCCTGCCAGATGATAGATGGCGCTCAGCGTGTGGGCGTTGTGGGTCGCAAACTGCGGATAAATCAGGTTCGGCACCGCCAGTAGCTTGCGGGCGCAGGCCAGATAGGAAACGTCGGTATACACTTTGCGGGTATACACCGGGTAGCCTTCCAGGCCATCCATCTGGGCGCGCTTGATTTCGCTATCCCAGTAAGCGCCTTTAACCAGGCGGATCATCAGGCGACGGCGGCTGCGGCTGGCCATGTCGATCACCGCATCAATGGCAAACGGGCAGCGCTTCTGGTAAGCCTGAATAACAAAGCCGATGCCGTTCCAACCGGCCAACTGTGGCTCAAAGCACAGTTTTTCCAGCAGATCGAGGGAGATTTCCAGGCGATCGGCCTCTTCTGCGTCGATATTGATGCCGATATCGTATTGACGTGCCTGCAACGTCAGCGACAGCAAGCGTGGATACAGCTCTTCCATCACGCGATCGTACTGAGCGCGGCTGTAACGTGGGTGCAGCGCTGAAAGTTTGATCGAGATGCCTGGGCCTTCATAGATGCCACGGCCATTGGAGGCTTTGCCGATAGCGTGGATGGCTTGCTGATAGGAAACCAGGTAAGCCTGGGCATCGGCTTCGGTCAGTGCGGCTTCACCCAGCATGTCGTAAGAGTAACGGAAACCTTTGTCTTCCAGCTTGCGCGCGTTGGCCAGCGCTTCGGCGATGGTTTCACCAGTCACAAACTGCTCGCCCATCAGGCGCATCGCCATGTCGACCCCTTTGCGGATCAACGGCTCGCCGCGCTTACCGATGATGCGGTTCAGGGCGCTTGAGAGATTGGCTTCATTATGGGTAGAGACCAGCTTGCCGGTAAACAGCAGGCCCCAGGTTGCGGCGTTGACGAACAGCGAAGGGCTGCGGCCAAGGTGGGAGTGCCAGTTGCCGTTGCTGATTTTGTCGCGGATTAACGCATCACGCGTTGGCTTGTCTGGAATACGCAGCAGCGCTTCGGCCAGGCACATCAGAGCCACCCCTTCCTGAGAAGAGAGTGAGAACTCCTGCAGCAACCCTTGCACCATACCGGCACGGCCGTTGGCACTCTTCTGGTTACGCAGCTTTTCGGCAATGCCATAGGCCAGTTTATGAGTGGCCTGAGCCAGATCGGCGGGTAAACGCGCTTGTTCCAGCAGCATCGGCACCGCTTCAGTTTCCGGGCGGCGGTAGGCAGCGGTAATCGCTGCGCGAGTGACGGATTGCGGCAGGATCTGTTCGGCGAATTCAAGGAAGGGTTGATGAGACTCTTCAGGCACCTGCGGCGTGACATCATCCGCTTCTGCCTGGCCGGCAGCGGCCAGTGTCGGGATTTCTGGCAGATCGGAACCACTCTCCAGACGTTCAAGATAATTGAAAATAGCCTGCTTGATTAACCAGTGTGGCGTGCGGTCAATCCGTTGCGCCGCGCTCTTGATGCGATCGCGGGTTGCTTCATCGAGCTTCACGCCCATTGTGGTAGTGCCCATGCCAATCCAACTCCTGTGTTTGGACCCCCTCCCAATCTGCCAGATTAAGAGGCGAACCATTGTGTAATAAGGTTATTGATGCCGACAATATCCTGCATGTTGCAACTTTGTGCAACCTTGTTAAATATGCGCCGTGGCGAAGTGTGACTTCCATCGATTTTTTAACATCTTGAGCGCTACGGATTATGGGCAGACAAGTCAGGGGCGTGGTGTGAGACTAGCTTATTTCCCTGTGTCAATCAGGGTTAAGTAAGAGGTGCAACTCGTTTCGGCTGTGACGAGTGCAACCTTGACAGCGAATAAATGTGACCTGGCGTGAGTTTCGTGTGACTTTTTTGTTAAATCTCTTGTTGGTTGTTGACTGCCTCAACTAGGATAGCCAGCGTTCAGACCATGATGGGTATAAACGCTGTTTATCCGCCACCATCGCAATGCGCCCCGTTCCGGCGCGTGGCGGGTGAAATTACTGACATAAAAATACCCGATAACTTTCAAGAGGCTGCTAACATACGGCGGCTTGAAAGGGAGAAGGGAATAAAAAGTGGAGAGTTTGAAATAATGAACACACCTATGCTGGTGACCTTCGTGGTCTACATCCTTGGGATGGTGGTGATCGGCCTGCTGGCCTATCGGGCCACCAACAACTTTGACGACTACATTCTGGGTGGCCGCAGCCTGGGCAGCGTGGTAACCGCGCTCTCTGCCGGGGCATCCGATATGAGCGGCTGGCTGCTGATGGGCTTACCGGGCGCGATTTTCCTCTCCGGGATTTCTGAGAGCTGGATCGCCATCGGGCTGACCATCGGTGCCTACCTGAATTGGAAGCTGGTGGCAGGACGGTTACGCGTCCATACCGAAGCCAACAACAACGCCTTGACGCTGCCGGATTATTTCACCAGCCGTTTTGAAGATAACAGCAAACTGCTGCGGGTGATTTCCGCCATCGTGATCCTGGTGTTCTTCACCATCTATTGTGCTTCCGGCATTGTGGCCGGTGCGCGCCTGTTTGAAAGCACCTTCGGTATGACCTACGCCACCGCGCTGTGGGCCGGGGCGGCCGCCACTATCCTGTATACCTTTATTGGCGGGTTTCTGGCGGTCAGTTGGACCGATACCGTGCAGGCCAGCCTGATGATTTTTGCGCTGATCCTCACTCCGGTGATTGTGATCTTCGCCGTGGGCGGCATCGACAGTTCGATGTTGGTGATCGCGGCTAAAAACCCGGCCAATCTGGATATGATGAAAGGGCTGAATCTGGTAGCGATCCTGTCGTTGCTGGGCTGGGGTCTGGGCTACTTTGGGCAGCCGCATATTCTGGCGCGCTTTATGGCGGCGGACTCCCACCGCACCATCCGTAGCGCTCGCCGCATCAGTATGACCTGGATGATCCTCTGCCTGGCGGGGACCATTGCGGTTGGCTTCTTCGGCATTGCTTACTTTGCCAATAACCCGGATCAAGCGGGCAATGTGACGCAAAACGGCGAGCGGGTGTTTATCGAACTGGCCATGTTGCTGTTTAACCCATGGATTGCCGGGATCCTGCTGTCGGCCATTCTGGCGGCGGTAATGAGCACCTTGAGCTGTCAGCTGCTGGTTTGTTCGAGTGCGATCACCGAAGACCTGTACAAAGCCTTCTTGCGCAAAGGAGCCAGCCAGCGTGAGCTGGTATGGGTAGGGCGTGCGATGGTGCTGGTGGTAGCGCTGGTGGCGATTGCCCTGGCGGCTAACCCGGAGAACCGCGTGCTGGGTCTGGTAAGCTATGCCTGGGCCGGTTTTGGTGCCGCATTTGGCCCGGTGGTGCTGATCTCGGTACTGTGGTCGCGTATGACCCGTAACGGCGCACTGGCCGGTATGCTGGTTGGGGCGATCACCGTGATCGTCTGGAAGCAGTACGCCTGGCTGGATCTGTATGAAATCATTCCAGGCTTTGTGTTTGGCTGTATCGCCATCGTGGTGGTTAGCCTGATGGGCCGCCAGCCTTCGGCAACTATCACCAAACGTTTTGATCTGGCAGAAGCCGAGTTCAAAACGGTCTAAATCCGCCTTAATCTCTCCCCGTCAATCGGGGAGAGATCTGCTTTCCTCTTCACGACTCTCATCAAGCTGTAACAACTAGCGACATTTGATTAATAAAAATCACACTTCCGCCTCTTGTTTTTCTTTTCAGTAGAATGATAATCACTATCGTTCTGGTTTACTTTTCTTTACATTGCCGCAGCCTGGTTACTCAGCGCCAGCGGCTGACTACAAACGCCTTTTCAGGGGTTAATATTCTATGTTTGTTCCTTTCCTTATCATGTTCCGTGAGGGGCTGGAGGCTGCGCTGATCGTCAGTTTGATCGCCAGCTATCTGAAGCGGACTCAACGCGGTCAATGGCTTGGTGTGGTATGGATTGGGGTAATCGTCGCCGTTGCTCTGTGCCTGGCGCTAGGTATCTTCATCAATGAAACCACCGGCGAGTTTCCGCAAAAACAGCAAGAGCTGTTCGAAGGGCTGGTAGCGGTGGTGGCGGTGTGCATCCTGACCTATATGGTGTTCTGGATGCGCAAGGTTTCCCGCTCGGTGAAGGTGCATCTTGAAGGGGCGATCGATAACGCCCTCAACTCGAGTAAAAGGCAAGGGTGGGCGTTGGTGGCGATGGTGTTTTTTGCCGTTGCCCGTGAGGGGCTGGAGTCGGTGTTCTTTCTGTTGGCTGCGTTTCAGCAGGATGTGGGCATTGCCGCGCCCATCGGTGCGATGCTCGGGCTGGCGTGCGCCATCGTGGTGGGCATGCTGATCTATTGGGGCGGTATCAAACTGCACCTGGCCAAGTTCTTCAAATGGACCAGCCTGTTTATTCTGTTCGTGGCTGCGGGCCTGGCCGCCGGGGCGATCCGTGCCTTCCACGAGGCTGGACTGTGGAACCACTTCCAGGACATCGCGTTCGACCTCAGCAACCAGCTATCCACGCATTCACTGCTGGGCACCCTGTTAGAGGGAGTGTTCGGCTATCAGGAAGCGCCATCGGTCAGCGAAGTGGCGGTCTATTTCCTGTATCTGATCCCTGCTCTGATTTTCTTTTTCCTGCCGCAGCGTACGGAATCCTCTGCGATCCCGGCGCAACGCAAGACACATCACTAATTTACTAGGGAATCCCGTATGTCTACTCCGTTATTTCGCCGCAAGGCATTGTATGCCGCATTACTGGCCGTTCCTGCTTTCGCGCTGAGCCTCAACGCGCTGGCGGCGGATATCCCTCGAGTTTTGGTGACCGTTAACGACAAACAGTGTGAGCCGATGCAGTTGACCCTGCCCGCCGGTAAAACCCAGTTTGTGGTGCATAACACCAGCCAGAAGAACCTGGAGTGGGAAATCCTCAAAGGCGTGATGGTGGTGGAAGAGCGTGAAAATATCGCGCCAGGTTTCACCCAGAAAATGACGGCAAACCTCGAACCGGGCGAATACGACATGACCTGTGGGCTGTTGAGCAACCCGAAAGGCAAGCTTGTCGTCACGGCTGCGGGTGCGGTAGCTGATGGCAAACCGAATGTGATGGATCTGGTTGGCCCGATTGCCGAATATAAAGTCTATGTCACCAAGGAAGTTGAAGGGCTGGTCAAGCAGACCAAGCTGTTCACCGATGCGATCAAAGCCGGTGATGTGGCCCAGGCCCGCAAGCTTTATGCGCCAACCCGTCAGCACTACGAGCGTATCGAACCGATTGCCGAGCTGTTCTCCGATCTGGACGGCAGCATCGACGCCCGTGAAGACGACTATGAGAAAAAAGCCGAAGATCCGAAATTCACCGGCTTCCACCGTCTGGAGAAAGCGCTGTTTGCCGATAACACCACCAAGGGCATGAATGAGTATGCCGATGGTCTGTATAAAGACACGCTGGAGTTGCAAAAACGCATCGGTGAACTGACCTTCCCGCCAAGCAAAGTGGTGGGCGGTGCTGCTGGCCTGATTGAAGAAGTGGCGGCCAGCAAGATCAGCGGTGAAGAGGACCGCTACAGCCGTACCGACCTGTGGGATTTCCAGGCTAACGTCGATGGCGCCCAGAAGATTGTCAACCTGTTGCGTCCGCTGTTGGAAAAGGCCAACCAGCCACTGCTGGCGAAGATCGACGCCAACTTTAAAACCGTCGACACCATCCTGGCTAAATACAAGACCGCAGAGGGTTACGAGTCTTACGAGAAGCTGACTACCGCGGATCGTAATGCGATGAAAGGGCCGATCACTACGCTGGCAGAAGACCTGTCACAGCTGCGTGGCGTGCTGGGTCTGGATTAAGGCTGAGCATGATGAACAACAAGACCGGCCCGCATAACGGGCCGTTTCCTCAAGATGAGCAGGCCGCTTCGCCTTCGCGTAGGCGGTTGTTGCAGGGTTTGGGCATGATGGGCGGTGCTCTGGCGTTGGCGGGGCCATCCCTGGCGCGGGCAGCAGAAGAGCCACTGGCTACCTCGCAGGACGAACGCTGGCAAAAACAACCGTTCTACGGCCAGCACCAAGCCGGTATTTTGACGCCGCAGCAAGCGGCCATGATGCTGGTGGCTTTCGACGTATTGGCGACCAACAAGCAGGATCTTGAACGGCTATTTCGCCTGTTGACCAGCCGTATCGCTTTCCTCACCAGCGGCGGTAAGGCTCCGGAGGTCGATCCCAAGCTGCCACCGTTGGATTCGGGCATTATGGGGCCAGAGATCTACCCCGATAATCTGACCATCACCGTTTCCGTTGGCACCTCGCTGTTTGATGAGCGCTTTGGCTTACAGGCGCAGAAACCGCTGCACCTGCAAACCATGACGCGTTTCCCCAACGATTCACTCGATGCTGCCCTGTGTCACGGTGACCTGCTGCTGCAAATCTGTGCCAATACCAATGAAACGGTGATCCACGCGCTGCGCGATATCATCAAGCATTCGCCAGACTTGCTCAGCGTGCGCTGGAAGCGGGAAGGTTTTATCTCGGCTCACTCGGCACGCAGCCGGGGCAAAGAGACGCCGATTAACCTGCTGGGCTTCAAAGACGGCACCGCCAACCCAAAAACCAGCGATAAGCCGTTGATGGATCAGGTGGTGTGGGTCGGTGATAAGGCGGAGGAACCTGCCTGGGCCGTTGGCGGTAGCTATCAGGCCGCGCGTATTATTCGTTTCCACGTCGAATTTTGGGATCGGACGCCGTTGCAGGAGCAGCAAACCATCTTTGGCCGTGAAAAACACAGCGGTGCGCCGTTGGGGATGAAGCACGAGCATGATGAACCGGACTATGCCAAAGACCCGGAAGGTAAGCTGATCCGCATGGATGCCCATATTCGGCTGGCCAACCCGCGCACACCGCAAACCCAGAGCAGCCTGATGCTGCGCCGTGGCTACAGTTATTCGTTGGGCGTTTCCAATTCGGGGCAACTGGAGATGGGCCTGCTGTTTGTCTGTTACCAGGCTGACTTGGAGCAGGGTTTCCTGACGGTGCAGAAACGCTTGAACGGTGAAGCGCTGGAGGAATACGTTAAACCTATCGGTGGCGGCTATTTCTTTGTGCTACCGGGCGTCAAGACGAGTGGCGATTATTTGGCCAGCGGCTTGCTGCAGGCTTGAACAGCTAAGTTTTTCAGCATAACAGAGAAGCGCAGCGCAAAGGTTGCGCTTTTTTATATGCTCAATTTTTAATCCGGAAACCTAAATGTCATTCACCGGGATTAAAACCAATATATTGATATTTAACGATAAAATAATTTAATGCCAAGTTGTTTTCGCTTTGATATAGTGGTGTTGCAGCGGGTTAAAACAAAAAATATTAATTTTTTTTACATTTTAGCAACGCGGCGCGGTTGAATGTCATTATACTGTAATCATCTGGCGGTAGTTTTCACACGGTGCACAGCTTAGTGCTGTAAATATCACTGCGGGGATCGCTAATGGTAAAGTCCTTGGTTGGGCTACAAACAACAAATAACATACCTTCCCTGATTTCTCGTTGTAACGAGGGCTCTCTCTACGACTCTCAATTTCTGACCGACTCTTGGCTTTCCTTTCGCATTAATCCGGCTGACACACACTCCTGTTTTGTACCAACCTCGTTGTTCTGTGAAAAAGATCCGCGCCTTTTGGCGGCTAGGTGTTTACGTCATTCTATGGCTTTAAAGGGGGCCAAAACCTAATACGTGTGTAACATAATCGCTCGGTGTTTGCTGCCCTGCGGTAGGTGAAACAAACTGTAAGGTGCCACTATGGGAAGACAGAAAGCAGTGATCAAAGCACGTCGTGAAGCCAAACGCGTCATTCGTCGCGACGCTCGTAGTCATCGCCAGCGTGAAGAAGAAAGCGTGACCTCGCTGGTACAAATGGGTGGTGTGGAATCTATCGGCATGGCACGTGACAGCCGGGATACTTCTACCATCGAGGCTAGAACCGAAGCTCAAGGTCATTACTTATCAGCCATAGAAAACAAGCTGTTGATATTTGCCACTGGTGAGGCCGGTTGCGGTAAAACCTTCATCAGTGCTGCCAAGGCAGCTGAAGCCCTGATACATAAAGAGGTGGATCGGATTATCGTCACTCGTCCGGTTCTGCAGGCGGATGAAGATCTCGGCTTTTTGCCGGGGGATATCTCTGAGAAGTTCGCCCCTTATTTCCGGCCGGTGTATGACATTCTGCTACGCCGTTTAGGATCGTCGTTCTTGCAATACTGCCTGCGCCCGGAAATTGGCAAGGTAGAGATCGCGCCTTTCGCCTATATGCGCGGGCGTACCTTCGAAAATGCGGTAGTCATCCTGGACGAGGCCCAGAACGTGACGGCCAGCCAGATGAAGATGTTTTTGACCCGCCTGGGTGAGAACGTCACGGTGATCGTGAACGGCGATATTACCCAGTGCGATTTGCCACGCGGTGTGAAATCCGGCCTTAGCGACGCGCTGGAGCGCTTCGAAGAGGACGAGATGGTCGGCATTATTCGTTTCGACAAACAGGACTGTGTGCGCTCTGCCTTGTGCCAACGCACGCTTAATGCTTACGATTAATTTGTCTGTTAGTTTTCCAAAGGCCACTTCGGTGGCCTTTTTAATGATCCAACAGACGGAGTACGTCATCAAAAACAATGAGTTAAGTCACTCTGTAGGCACCTGTAAGCCCTTAAAAATGACTCAAGTGTGAACACATGTGCTTGCCTTGAGGTGGTGCTTGCTGTCGCTGATGAAGGTGATTTAGCAGCGTACAACGTTGGGCAAGGGGGAGCACAGACGTGCTGTGTGATGCTTGGACCCCGATTTTTGCACGTTGATTTTTATCTTAAGACGTAAAAAGCGCCTTTGGCACGACTCGGAGTCCTGTCAATAACTGTGGGGAGGTTGAGCGAGAACTGGAACCCGTTATGCAGTTAGCAACGCCTGAGTACGTCACGGCGGTAATGAAGTTAATCGAGAGCGGGAATTTTTCCAAAAGGAACTGACTTATCGGTTCACAGCCTGCAAAGACTTAACAGTGTTGGCAGACAGCTCAACGAAAGGCCGAGAAAAACGCTAGACTATGAATTACCCGCAGAGCGGTTCAATATGTGTGTTGCATCCATCGGTTGAACTCACAGCGAGAGGCAGAAGTGTACATTTAGTAAATCTGAAGGTGGCGAAATTCTAAAACCGTTGCCTGCACACGTTGAAACATAACGCCTTAGATGGCAAAATGTCTGATTGTGTGAGTATTTTTGAAACAATAATCTACAATGGAATGATACTTCGGTTTATTAAATGGCTTACAAACTGTAATGTCTCTTGTATAATCAAGGAAACTTAGTAGGAGGTATTTTATGTTCGAATCAATCAAACATTTCGCCCTTTTATCAAACAATTTAGGAAGTTTAGTTGCAGGGCTTTTGGTGTTTTTTATTAGTGCTCTTATCGTTTTTTTAATTAAAGATAAGTTTAAAAAACCGCCATCGTTTACTGGTGTTTTTTATCTAAAAATAAAAACAGAACACGCAGCAATGAAAACCTATGAAGGATTATCTTCATTCTTTGTACTTACATTAATTAACGAGTCAGCGACAAAAGCAATAGGAAAAATAGAAAAAACATACGATATAGAAAAAGATGGCTATTACAGACCGTATACAGGCAAAGACAGGAACACAGGTGATGTTGTATTAACAATAGAACGATATTACCTGGGAAGAAACAAAATGAATATACATATATCTTTAAAAGGTGACGCTAATGGGGCACAAAGGTCGTCATCACTCGTTATTTCTTTAAAGAGAGCCAAGCTAAAAACCAGCGGTGTTTTTACAACAACAGCCTCCGATGCCACAGGAATCGCTGTATTTAAAAATGAAAAATTTCAAAATAATAAATGAGATTATTTCTGACAATACTTACCATCCCTCACCTAATTGTTTGCATGATTTTATCCAAAGATAAAAAAATTATTAAAGATTTAGCTAAATGCGTTGAATATATAAATAAAGAAAAAAATCATTCTATATGATAGGTGATTATTATTGTCACGTATTGGCCACAGCAGAAGATCATAGAAATCCCATACATTATGGCATAGATCCGATCGCTATCATTCGATGTATTTATCTACAGTTGACAAAGAAAATCATTCAAGGAGGAAGTACAATAGAACAACAATTAGTCAGGACATTAACAGGTAGATACGAGAAGACGCTTCGCCGAAAACTAAGAGAGCAAGTCATTGCCATATTACTAACTAAGATAGTGCGAAATAAAAATGAAATAGGGAAAGCCTATTTGCATTGTGCTTATTTTGGTCATGCGAAAGAAGGTTTTTTAAATTTATCTATTTCTGATAGAAAAGATGCAAGCGAACTAATAGCCAGATTAAAATACCCAACTAAAGAGCATGAAGAACCACATGATAATGAAAGAATAAAGAGAAGGGGGAAACAGATTGATGATATATTGAAGAAATAGGCCAGTTTTGTAGATAAAAAGGCATGCTAATATAAATCTTAATCCTTTTTGGTTTATTGTCAGGAAATCGTGCTGATATAAACCGAATTAGCAGCCCTGCCTTTTATCTTATAGTGAAGTATCTGCGCTTAAAGGGAGCTATTGTAACGTAAAGCAGATCATTTTAACTCTTTGATGGGCTCAAACTGACACTCGGGATGATGAAGTAAGCATTATTGCAATGTCTACTATTGGCACAAAACTGCCCATAGCAAGGACGTGGGGCATGACCCCACCCCAAAATCCTGCTCCATTAATAAACAGAATTCCGGTATGATAAATGCTCCCCGGAAACGGAAGTGCCGCCATCACGGTAAGAATTTATATGGCCTTAAGCAATGAAAAAGAGTCTCAACTTAAACTAAGAACAACTTGTCGGACGTAACTTTCCCAATTTTTATAGCATCTAACCGAAGCTGATTTTATGCTTGGAGCATCTTCCGTAATATCTAACTTTTTTTTAAGTAACCACATTGATTGTGAAATGTTTTTTATTGTAGGATATGCATCTCGATTGGGCACTATGGACGAATCAAGAAAACCTCGATGTAAATTTTTTTGGCCGCGACTATTATTCCCCACCCAAAATTCCTCTTCCTTTTCATTGGTTGGTTGAATTGTTCCGCTTTCAAAATCATATGACCAATTATTAAAATCGGTTCTAACCTGGTCAAATAGTGGCTCTGAAACCACGAATAGGTCTAAATCCGAGTGATTCCCAAAAACTGTACCCATCTTAGCTGGCGCCAAGGACTGCCCAATTCTAGCACTACCACTTAAGTGTATCTCTTTGGGATCAACATCAAGGCGGTTACCTAACCAAACCCTGACAACCTCATATAATGCCGGTGATTTTTTGAATGCAAAAGGTATGCCTTCTGATAGCCACAGTCTGGCAATAGCTGCTTTGGAAGTGGCACCACCATTTTTTGCAGCATCAACAATCAGTTTTACATCGGGATAGCTATCCAATAAGGTGGATAGGTGAGGCGAGACTTTAAACGGTTCCATTGTTATCACCTTTTTGCATATGTTGTGGCTGTCTTGCTTCTGTGCGCGCGATAGCTTGTAAAAGTATATGTTTTGTTCGTGCTAGAATTTTATCATAACGATTCTGATTATATTTTTGTGGCTCAGGGTATTTGAGTCGAGCCACTACACTAGCTGCCTCATAATCAGTAAGAGTAGAAAGTTCAATATTTAATCGATTCGATACCTGAATCAACCCATTCATCCTCCATCCATAATAAGCAACAAATAGGTAAAGCTTAGGTATATCATATTTTTCTATATATTTTGTTAAGCGTATCGCTAAGTAGATTTCTAATAATTTTCTGCTCAATGTCCTCTCATAACGACCGGTCAACACTCTTACAAGTTGCATTGCGATTGTTGAAGCCCCCTCACCTCTTCGACAAAGTAATGTTCTCCATGAAGCACGGCAGATAGCTATAAAGTCAACTCCAAGATGTCTACTGAATCTATGATCTTCAGCATAAATCAACATGGTTACGAGATTCGGGGATATAACCAAGTTCTTAGTCTCATTTTGAATATGTGTCAGTTGTTGCTTTAGGTGAAGCCAATCTTCATTTATCGTCATATATTTCTCTAATTCCGTATGGCTCTCTCAATTTCCATGGGCTAGCTCGGTTAACCTAAGATGTGCTTTATTGGTTGAAAGTACAATATTCTAGATTTGAAGACTTAATAATATTACAACTTTCACTTTTAATAAATGAAAATTTTGACCTGTCACCAGTTGATTAGTATACCGTAAACGCTAGGAACGTCCGCTGCTGGCACAGAGCTGCCTGTCAGATTGGATTTGGCTCTGTGCCGTAGCCGTGCCAGGTCAGGTCGCGACTAATACACCTAAATTAGCGGCTGTAGGGTTACTCGTCGTCGTTGTTGAGGCTGTATTTTTTAAACCGGATGACCTCAATGCCAAGCCAGTCATTTACCTCCTGAAGCGGAGTCAGCTCGTTGCGCACAAAGACCTTTGCCGCTTTCTCTACGCCGCCAGTTGACCCGACGTTTTTCAGCTTGCCACCCATCAACTGATAGGGGATACGGTGGGCATCCATAAGGTCTGCCGCGCTGACTTTCTTGATGTTAAAGAAATCGTCTTTGGTGGCTACTTCACTGAGCGGCACGATTTTAATCCCGTTGGGCTTTCCGTTCGGCACATAGAAAAACAGGTTCTTGAAATTACCCAAACCCTTTGAGTTACTCATCGCCTCGCGCACCGCATCGACGTCGGTGGTGCCCTTGGTCGCATCAGTGATCTATATGATGCAATCAGTATGCGCAACAGCGGGTGCGTACTCAAGGTACTGGCTTAAATGCTGTGTTTAACGTGAATCAGTTAGCGGTTAGCCGCAGCAGAGAGAAAGGTTTCAATACCAGTGACGGCTCGCCAGTGGTCTGTGTGGGCTAGGTTGCGGTGTTTTTGAGCTTGTAAGTTAAGTCAAATAAGTAATAAATATTAAGCATTAATGATTTCAAGTTTATATATTCAATCAATAACTTAGTTACAACACACTAATTTTATTTAATTGATTGATTTTAATGTGGTTTGATAAATCGATTATGGGGGGTGAGTTTTAGTGTATGGACATAATTATTAATATATAGTAATACTGATATCAATAAGGGGCCTGACAGGAGTTAGGGGCATGACAACCAGGGCAGACATAGAAAAAGGCCGATTAATCTATACCGAACATCTTGGGTGGATTGATAAAGGGCATGCTAAAGGGGATGATGCCAGAGCATTATGGGGGCAGTTGCTTAGTGAGCCACACAATCCCTTGCTAAAGAATTATTTTTTGGTTAATTACTCCCAGGCCATGGGGAAAGCATTTGCTGGTGTCAGTATTCGCACTGGCGTTCGGGCACAATGGAAAGTCAAGAAGGGATTGTCGATAGAAACCAAACGATCAATAGCACTTTCAATAATGTTTTATGTTTCGCTAAAATTTGAAGGGTTGCAATCGAACGCTTTGTTTTCCCGCGTGACGGACAGTGGTTTTAGCTGTGAGGATCTGGTATCAAACCTGTTGGGATTTTACTCCGTAGTTCTTCCCCGTAACTACATGGCACTCATTAGGCCAAAGCCAAAGGAATATGCACAGAAAATATGGGACTATTATGGCCCTGTTGGTCGGTATAAAAATAATGAGTTAAAAGCGATTGTTTTCCCCGATCCTGAAAGATTTCCCAATAATGCATACCCTTATAAAAAAGGGCTCCCATCTTATCTGTCGTCTATCAAGCCATTCTCCTCCTATGAGAGTGATTTAGTAATAAATACGCTTGATGCTAACGTATTCTTAGGTGTGCGCTAATTGAAAACAATGATGGCTTTTATTATAACGGTGTTTTTTGTTGTTTTTTATTTGGTGTGGTTATTGACTATGCCTAATGTTACTTATACTGATAAAGAATTCTTAAAATACTATCTTCTGACATATGCGGAGATAAGAAATGCCCCGAGGCTATCAGAGGATTATTACTTTGAGTATGGGCCCAGTGATGAGTCCGATCCGCAGACTAGCATCATGTATACCTGTGGGCTAAGCAATGTCGATGAGAGCTATGGGAAGTTACTTTCATATATAAAAAGTACGGGAAAGGATCTAAGTGCTGGATATTCATGGGATAATCCTCCTAAACATGGTGATGAGTCCTTTTTTCTTAGCGAGACGAGTCTCCGAGGTGGCGAAAGATGCTTAATGTTATCCTTCTCTAAGGAAGTAAATTGATGAGTGACTCCGGGTAAGGAGTATTGCAACAATCAACTTTAAGGGAGTAATTATGGCCAATCTGATTTATTTAACAGTAAAAGGGCGTGCGCAGGGATTGATTTCTGCTGGTTGCTCGACATATGCCTCGATAGGAAATAGGTATCAAGTCGGGCATGAAGATGAAATTCTTATCTTTTCATTTGATCATGATCTTACACGCGAACAGCATGTAAACCATCAGCCTATCGATTTTGTCAAAGCAATTGATAAGTCATCGCCGCTGTTTGGAATCGCAATAACCAATAATGAGTTGCTGACGCTTCGTTTTGATTTTTATCGCACAGCGGCAGATGGAACTTTAGAACTGTATTACTCCATAGAAATCACGGGTGCGACAATCGTTGGTTTTTCTAGCCATTATCCAAATTCGCTAACCCATAATGATGCTCAACCCTATGAGTCGGTGTCGGTAAAGTATCAAAGTGTTACCTGGAAGCATCACGCAGCAGGCACCTCAGGTTATAGCATCTGGGCAGACAATGTTTATTGAGAGTGCCATCTGAACCATGACTCGATCAGTTTGCGAAAGTGGCATGATAATGACAGTGAAGCTAGTGGTACAGGCCTGCGGTGAAGGCTGAGTGATTAGCCAGACAAAGGGGGGATTGGCTACGGCGATCGTCCTCTCACTCTAACCTTCAGCCAAAGGCTTGCCGTGCCACCATTAGCGTATCTTCCGCCAGTGTGGATTTTTACCGTTTAGGGGAGTGTAATCGATAGCGAATAAAATGAACGCCGTCATATTCAATGTCACCATCAAACGGAAATCCCAGCCGAAATATTGCTTTAATTTTCAACCGTGTTGGGGGAAGCAGGATGGTGATTGAATTGAGTCCTATCTCATTGAAAGCATGAGCTAAAATTTTGTCATAGATTTTTTTTCCGAGTCCCCAATGGTTAGGGTGGAGCACTAAGGCCAAGTCAGCATCTCCGTTTTCGTTTTGCAAGCCTTCCCAACCGACAAACTTGTCGTTTACTGTAAAAGCCCATGGCCCATATCCGTATTCATCCCATTGGGATTCTTTGCCTATAACCCATTCCAGACATTCAGCATCGCCAAAACTCGAATCACCCAAGGGCATTTGGCGTAAAACCAATGGGTTGGTGTTTAGGGCAATGATTTCGCTTCGATCGATATCGCTAAGGCGTTTAAACACAATATCCATTACTAACTCTTTGTATATGTTGTAGAAACCATGATGTGCTGGTGGCCAGCAGTGCATGGGATGATACCAATAAAGCTGCACCATTGTGGCTAATTTGAGTACAATAAATCGCAGGATCACTAAGGAATAATATTATGGACGATATTCAGCGCTGGCGGTCCAGCGTAGGGAAAACGTGGTTACTGGGCGCGATGCTGCTGGTGGGAAGTTTTACATCTTCGGTAAATGCAACGGCCCTAGAGAACTTCCATCAGGTTTCGCCTGAGCTCTTCCGCTCCTCTCAGCCCTCTGCTGCCCAGATGCAAACGCTCGAGCAGCAGGGCATCAAAACCGTACTCAGTTTACGCCAGTGGCATGACGACGACGGCGAAGCCAGAGGCACAGGCCTACTTCTGCGCCGGGTGGCGATCAACGCCGCCGTAATTAATGATGACATCGTGGTTGCGGCACTCAGAGAAATTCGTTTTGCCCTGAAACCGGTGTTGGTCCACTGCTGGCATGGCAGCGATCGTACCGGGCTGGTGGTGGCAATGTATCGTCTGGTGTTTGAAAACGCGGATAAACCTGCGGTGCTGGTCGAATTGAGAAAGCCGGAACATGGCTATCATGAAAGCTATTATGCGGGGATTGCGCGCTATATTGGTGATGTCGATGTCAACATTATACGGCAGCGGGTTTTTGCCGATAACTTCACCAAAGGGAAGTGATTTGCTAGCAAAGGGTGGGGCACTGGCTACGGCGATCGTTCCCTCACCCTAACCCTCTCCCACAGGGAGAGGGGACTGGCCGTGCTACCAATTGGCCGCTTTACCGGTTTACAGCACCGTATCAATTCCTCTCCCACAGGAAGAGGGGACCTACCGTGCCACGGATTAGCTCTTGCACCCAACCTCCGCACTGACTTAACGCCCCCGTTCTGACCTAGTCAAAATGCCCCCTCTCCAAACACAGTACCGTTGCAGCTCCCTCGCCCTGCGGGAGAGGGTTGGGGTGAGGGGGATCTCGATAGCCTGACCGACAATCCGATATCTCTCCCCGTATGTTCATTTACTCCACCCAAACCGAATCTGCTAAATCGTTAGCTTCCTCCCTAGCGTAAATCCCATTCTCGTTTAAGCTTTGTGTAAATTTTTGCGGTTTTTTGTATAGAATTTTGGTTTCAATAGCGTTAATTATTGGTGTCTTGCGGCCGTTAAACCAATCTTAACGGAGCTAAAGGAATCGTTGGGTTGTGTGCTGTGCTTGCATACTGATGGTTGTATTTTGGGGCTCTGAAGTTATCATGAAATATATCATTCTTATCTTATTGATTTTTTGCGTTATTTATATTCATTATCGTGGCCGTGTTCGCTATCCCTTTTGGCGTCAGCTTTCTGACCATTCCACCTTTACCGCCCCGCTGAACGTGTTTATGTACCTGTTCTCGCGGGTGCCGACCACGCCTTACCTGCAACCGGAGCAGTTCCCCGATCTCATTATCCTGCGTGACAACTGGCAGACCATTCGGGAAGAAGGGCAGCAACTGATGGAGATCCAGCAAATCAAGGCGTCGGATAAATTTAACGACGCCGGATTCAACTCCTTCTTCAAAACCGGCTGGAAGCGCTTTTACCTGAAGTGGTATGAGGATAACCATCCTTCGGCAATGGCGTTATGCCCGCAAACCACTGCGCTGTTGCGTAGCCTGCCTTCGGTGAAGGCCGCGATGTTTGCCGAATTACCCCATGGCAGCCGCTTGCCACGCCACCGCGACCCTTATGCCGGTTCGTTGCGTTATCACCTGGGGTTGATCACCCCGAATGACGACCGCTGCTTTATCGAAGTGGATGGCGAACGCTACAGTTGGCGCGATGGTGAAGGGGTGATGTTCGATGAAACCTATCTGCACTATGCCGAAAACCAGAGCGGGGAAAACCGCCTGATCCTATTTTGCGACATCGAGCGGCCGATGCGTTACCGTTGGGCGCAGGCGGTGAATCACTGGTTGGGGCGTAATTTGATGAGTGCTGCGACGGCACCGAATGAAGAGGGCGATCGTACCGGCGGCGTCAATCGGCTATTCAAATATATCTATGCCGTGCGTAAGGTTGGCAAGCGATTAAAAGCCTGGAACAAGACGGGCTATTACATTATCAAATGGCTGCTGTTTGGCGGGATTGCAGCACTGATTTTCTTTGCACTATAAATAGAACGGGGCGCAAATAATGCGCCCCGTTGATGTTTTGTAACCACCCGCTATCAGGCAAATATCGTCATCATATAAGCGGCAAACAGCGCCAGGTGCGCGGTGCCGTTTAACACGTTGGTTCTGCCGGTAGAGAACGAGATATGGCACAAGATCAACACCGTCAGCATCACTACCATATGCGGTGCTTGCAGGCCGAAGATTAGCGTCTGGCCAGTCAGGGTGGCAATAATCGTTACCGCTGGCACCGTCAGTGAAATGGTCGCCAGCACCGAGCCGAAGAACAGGTTCATGGCGCGCTGCACCTGATTGTTCAAAACCGCGCGCAGAGCACCCAACCCTTCCGGGGACAGGATCAGCAACGCAACCAGGAAACCGGTGAACTGGGTTGGTGCGTTCAGCTTGGTAAGCAAGCCTTCAAGCGGGTTGGCGTTGAATTTGGTTACGGCAATTACCGCGACCAGGTGCACGATCAACCAGGCGGCATGCCACAGGCTGCTGTGCGACGAGGGTTTACCGTGGTGCGGGTCGCCATCGTCATCTTCGTGTTCATAAACAAACAGGCTCTGGTGGGTTTTGGTCTGGATCAGCAGGAACACGCCGTACATTGCCGCCGAGATGGCCGCAACCAGCAGTGACTGGCCCACGCTGAAGTTGCCCCCAGGCAAGGCGCTTGGCAACACCAGCACGATCACCGCCAGTGGGAGGATCGCCATCAGGTATTGTTTGATACCGCCAAGGTTAACGTACTGGGTAGCAAACTTGCGCCCGCCGAGCAGCAGGGCAACCCCAACCAATCCGGCTGTCACAATCATGATGATTGAATACAGTGTGTCGCGCATCAGGGCCGGGGCCGCGTCGCCGGTTGCCATCAGTGCCGAAATCAGGCTCACTTCCAGGATCACTACCGACAGGCTGAGGATCAGCGAGCCGTAGGGTTCACCCAAGCGGTGGGCCAGGACGTCTGCATGGCGTACCACGCTGAAAGCACTGCTGAGGATACCGACCAGGGCAATAATGTTGATGGCCACAATCAGTGGGAAACTGCTGGTACCGCTCCACAGGTTGAGCACAACCAACGCGGCGATAGGGAAAATCAGGGAATACTCTGTGTGGCGAGATTTGGATCGGCCAGGATCGTTGTGCGACTTCATTACGGTACATCTCCTTCTCAAACTGCGTGGCCCGTCATCGCTGTTCACCTGCAGATAGGGTCAGCGTATCCAGAAAGTTGTTAATAATAATAGGATACACTCTGCGCATGACGCCGAGTAATAATGTGATGTTGTGTTTGGTTTTTAGAAAGCAAAACTTTGCTTTATGTGATAAGAGTAACAAAAAAACCGCATACGATGCGGTTTTTTTTACTTACTTTTACGTAAAAATCCAGGTGTTCTATGTTAAACGCCTATAAAAGGGTTTTAACTGACATTTTTCACGGTAAATAAGGCAGATAATGGCGTTCAGGAGTCAATGTTATCCATGATATCGTGCCTTTTCTGGTGGTAACCCTCTTCATTTAGCCCTTCACGCCAGTAAGGTACGGCATAAAGCTGATTACGCTCACATTGGCGCTCCCGGCGCAGGTAACGACGCAGTTCGACCACCAGGCGGTCCTCACCTGCCAGCCAGTACTGGGTGCCGCTTTGCGACAGTGGCAAGGCGCAGAATTGCGTGATGAGATCGGCCGTTTTCTCCGTGCCGCCAATGATCCAGCTTAGTTCTACACCGGCAGGTTTTTGCAGATCGATAACGTCCGCAGGGGTATCGACGCGGATAAACGCGTGGCCTTCGCTATGTGCTGGCAAGTTTTCCAGCAGTGCGGCGATGGCCGGTAATGAAGAAGGATCGCCAGCCAGGCAGTAGAAGTCGGCCGCTGGCAACATTGGTTTGGGGCCGCCAGGGTTGCTGATACCAATTTTATCCCCCGGCTTGGCCTGGCGTGCAAAGTTCACCGCTGGCCCGCTATGGTCGTGCAGGGCAAACTCAATATCAATTTCACCCTGTTGCGGGCGGACGGCTCGAATAGAGTAGGTGCGAATTAGCGGGCGTACGGCATCGGCGGCCCACACCGGGCCCTTCTCGGTGAGCGTGGGCAGGTCTGGCTGGGTTTGGCCTACGAGCGGTAAGAACACCTTGATATGTGCGGCGGCGGCTTCAGCAGGGTAAAAACGCAGGTCTGGCGCGCTGAAGGTGATACGGCGCAGGTGCGGCGTGATGTCGCGTAAACGGGCAACTTCGATCAAATAGGGTGCGCGGCTGCGAGGGGTTTCGGTTGTCACGGGGTTCTCCTTTATCATTCTGCAGGCAGTATATCATGCCATTTGATAATGAGAATTGTTTGCTGATTGGCGTAGCACATCAGGCCAAGCGGCGTGATCCGCCCGGATTGTATTTTTTTACGGTTAAAACGCTGAGCTCTGTTAACAAAACGCAGGGGAAGAGTAAAGTTTTACGTCTATAATTATTATTGCTTCTGGGTACAAATACTTTTTCACATTAAATATGCCTGGAAACTTGATTGAAAGGTCAGAAAAGAATATGGTCATTAATGCATCGGGGCGGTGGAAATAAATACGCCCCGAATCCCAAAAAAGAAATTGCATACACAGTGGCGAAGGGTTTAGGGCAATCCTATTCCCAGGAGGTTGTATTAGGTGTTAACTCGAGATTTTCTGCAAAAAGCAGACTGCAAAACGGCATTCGGCACGATCGAAGAGTCGCTGTTGCTGACGCCGGAACAGCGCTCGGCATCACTGACATGTACACTCTCCAGGCGGCCGGATAATAGCCCAGTATGGGTTTTCGGCTATGGTTCACTGATGTGGAACCCAGTATTTGAATCCGAAGAGGTGCGCCCGGCGACGCTGCAAGGCTGGCATCGGGCATTTTGCCTGCGTTTGACCGCCGGACGGGGCACGCTGCATCAGCCAGGGCGCATGCTTGCTCTGCAGGAAGGGGGGCAAACCACCGGTCTGGCCTTCCGCCTGCCGGAAGATAAGCTACGTGAAGAGCTGGAACTCCTGTGGAAGCGTGAGATGATCACCGGTTGCTATCTGCCAACCTGGTGTGACCTGACGCTGGAAGACGGCAGCATCGTCACCGCCTTGGTGTTTGTGATGAACCCGCAGCATCCGCTATTTGAAGCGGATACCAGCCATCAGGTGATCGCTCCGCTGATCGCCAGCGCCAGCGGCCCGTTGGGCACCAATGCGCAGTATCTGTTTGCCTTGGACAACGAGCTGAAAAATCACGGCATGAAGGATGACTGCATCGGCGATCTGGTCGGCTATGTCCGCCAGTGGCTGCAACAGAACACCTCGGGGCCAATAGGTGGCGAAGCCACGGCCTAACCTTCAGTTACCGTCGGGGCGTGGTATTGCGCGCCCCCAAATGCTTCAACAACCTTCGCGTTGATATATCTTATCCCTCTAGGTAATAACTTTTTGCTGCATAAATCATTTAGCCACAATATCAAGGTGGTTATTTATCTCATTAATTTTAAAGCCATTTAAAATCTAAAGAAAAGCGGTGGTGAATTTTTAATGATAAAAAATGCACTTAGCATTAAAAGCTATAAGTAAAGACTATTCCTTATTTGTTCTGTTTGCCCAGACTCCGTATCAATATTGTTAACGGTTTTGGGGAGAGAAGAGGACGGAATGAATTTTCAGCAATTAAAAATTATCCGTGAGTCAGCGCGTTGCAACTACAACCTGACTGACGTCGCGAATGCGTTATTTACCTCACAGTCTGGGGTTAGCCGTCATATTCGCGAGCTGGAAGAGGAACTGGGGATTGAGATATTTATCCGCCGTGGCAAACGGTTATTAGGCATGACCGAACCGGGCAAAGAGCTGTTGGTGGTCGCGGAACGCATCCTCAATGATGCCAATAATATCCGCCGTCTGGCCGATGTGTTCAGCAGTAAAGACGCGGGCCAACTCCATATTGCCACCACCCATACCCAGGCCCGCTACAGCCTACCGGGGGTGATTAAGGAGTTTCGGGCGCTGTATCCGCAGGTGCGCGTGGTGCTTAATCAGGGGAGCCCGGAGGAGATTGCCGCCATGCTGGCCTGCGGCGAAGCGGATATCGGCATCGCCAGTGAACGCCTGATGAGCGAAGACTCATTGGCTGCTTTTCCCTATTACCGCTGGAACCATGCAATCCTGGTTCCGGAAGGCCACGAATTGACACGCCAACCGCTGGTTACGTTGGAAATGCTCAGTGCGTTGCCGTTGATTACCTATCGCCAGGGGATCACCGGGCGCTCACGGCTGGATGCGGCATTCAAAGCCGCAGGGCTGACGCCGGATATCGCGCTAAGCGCCCAGGATTCTGACGTCATCAAAACCTATGTTGAGTTGGGGCTGGGTGTAGGCATTCTGGCGGATATGTCGTTTGAAAAAGAGCGCGATCGTGGGTTGGTGAGCCTCAATGCCGAACATTTGTTTGAGCCTAATACCGTCTGGTTGGGGCTGAAACGCGGTCAGTTACAACGTAACTATACCTGGCAGTTTATCCAGCTATGTAATCCCACCTTGTCGCTCACGGACATTAAAGAGAAAGTGTTCTCCGATCAGTTGGAACAGGTTATCGACTATCAGATCTGAGGCTGTAATGCGCTGGAATGGTGCAAAGCGCGCCATATCACTGTGCAATAGTGAGGGGTGGATTACAGATTGCACGGCAATAACACTCTAAAATCTGTAGCTTGGCAAACTGGCATACAAGCTGCTTTACCTTTAACGCGGAAACGTTGACTATCCGCGACGAATTTCAACAGGCGTCCGTGCAGCACGTTTGCCCCAATGGTGGAATGTGCTGTTCGGACGTCTTTTTTATCGCTGGTAATACCTTTGGTTGAGATCCACGATTACAGGTTTTTCCGATGGCTTCTTTTTGCCGATCGCTTACCCTATGGCTTCAGGTTGCATTATGCTGTGCGGCAGGTTTTTTCTTCCTGCCGGAACGGTAGTGTCAACGAGGTAAGTTTGCCATGCGGCAAGGAAGACGAAGGGCAAACGTGGTTATGACCAAGGTTATTCAGCAAAAGATGTCACAGTTGTTATCCAGCACGCGCTTACTCGGGTTATTAGCTCTACCGGTGATAATGTTTAACGCCCAGGCGGAAGCTCCCCCGGCAGTGGCTGGCGTGGCTGATGCCCAGGCTGGGGCACCCGCTGCAGTAAAAAGTGAAGCTGAGGTTACGGTGGAAGCACCCTCGGTTGGGACGAGCGTGATTGACGATCTGGCTAAAGCGCCACCGACAGCAACAGTAGAAACCCAGACGGTAGTACCACCGGCGCCTGCAGCAGAAACCCAGACGGTACCGCCACCGGCTGCGGTAGCAGAAGCTCAGACAGTAGCGCCTCCAGCAGAAACCCAGGTTATTGCTCCACCGGCGGTGGCAAATGCGGCTGATATCGCGGCTAAAGTGCTTGCGGCCGTGACCCCGGTAGAAAAGCCTGCGGCTGTGGTCAGTGAGGTCAAGGCGCAAGCATCCCCGGCGCAAGAATTGCCGGATCTGGGCAGCGCTGGCGTCAACGATGCCGAAAAAGAAAAAGAGTGGGCTACGCGGGCGAAAAAGCTGGCAGAGCAGAATCTTAACCAGATATCCAGCGAGCGGGCGCGCGCCGATACCAAAGATTACCTGACCAACCAGGCCAGCTCGGTCTTACAGCAGGAGACCGAGGAGCTGCTTTCGCCACTTGGCACCGCTAAACTGTCGCTTGCGGTCACACCTGAAGGGGATTTTACCGGCAGCAGCGGTCAGTTGTTCAGCCCGCTCTATGACGTGGATGGCTTGTTGACCTACAGCCAGGTGGGTTATCTGCAAAAGGCTAACGGTTCACAGGGTAATTTTGGTCTGGGGCAGCGCTGGGTGGTGGGGGATTGGCTGCTGGGCTACAACTCCGTACTCGACAGTGATTTCCAGAATCAGCGCAACCGCGGCAGCATCGGTGCAGAAGCCTGGGGTGACTATCTACGCTTATCGGCCAACTATTACCATCCGCTATCATCATTTTCACCACAGGCAAATAATGCCGTCTTTCTCGGCCGTCCGGCGCGTGGCTACGACATTACCACTCAAGGTTATCTGCCGTTTTACCACCAGCTTGGGGCCTCGCTCAGCTTTGAACAGTATCGCGGCGCCAGTGTCGATCTGCTAGGCAATGGCAACAAACAAACCGATCCTAGCGCTATGCAGGTGGGGCTCAACTATACGCCGGTCCCGTTGGTCACGGTCAAAGCCTTGCACAAACTGGATAATGTGGGCGAAACCCAGGACAAGGTCGAGCTGGCCATGACCTACCGCCTTGGGGTGCCGCTGCTCAAACAGATTTCTCCGTACTACGTAGAACAGGCCAAATCATTGCGCGGTAGCCGCTATGACAGCATTGAACGTAATAATGTGCCGGTGCTGGAGTTCCGTGAAAGCAAAACGTTGCAGGTGTTTCTGGCGACGCCGTCATGGAGCCTGAATCCAGGGGAAACGCTGCCGCTGGTGCTGGAAATCAAGGCGGCCAATAAGATCGCTGCGGTCAACTGGCAAGGGGACACTCAGGCCGTCAGCCTGACGCCGCCGGCGAATATCAACGATCCGCAGGGGTGGACCTTGACGGTGCCCGCGTGGGATGAGACGCCAGGGGCCAGCAATCACTACCAACTGTCCGTCACCCTTGAGGATGAAAAGCAGCAGAAAGCTACCTCGAACTGGATCACGCTACAGGTTACTGCTCCTCTGAGCTTGTCTATTGAAGGGGAGCCTGGGTTACCGCCGCCGCAAACGCTGCAGCCACCGGCAATCCCGGCGGTTACCGGGCCGTTGCACCCAGAGGGTAACTAATCCTTCTTATTACCCAACACCCAAACGGCGGCTTCTACGCGGGACTTCAGTTTCATCTTCTTCAGCAGGTGTTTCACGTGCACCTTGACGGTACTCTCGGTGATCATCAGTTTACGGGCGATCAGCTTGTTTGGCAGCCCCTGCGCGATCAGCTTGAGGATGTCGCGCTCGCGCGGGGTTAACTGCTGGATGTCGCGTTCTACCGCCGGGCGGTTTTCCCTCAGGCTGGCCGCCAGCACTGGAGTCAATGCTTCGCTCAGTACCATTTGCCCTGCCGCCGCCTGATGCAGCGCCTTGAGCAGTTCCTCTGGTTCCATATCTTTCAATAGATAGCCATCTGCACCGCGTTTCAACGCGCTCACTACATCGTCTTCATGGTTGGAGACGCTAAACACCACCACGCGGCCGGAAAGGGCGGTTTGGCGTAGGCGATCCAGGGTTGCCAGGCCGTTCAGTCCGGGCATATTCAGATCCAACAGGATCAGGTCGGGATCGTGCGTCTCCGCCAGTTCCACCCCTTGTTCGCCATTGCTGGCTTCGGCGATGACTTGCAGCCGCGGATCCATGCTAATCAACTGCTTGACGCCGTTACGCAGCATGGGGTGATCGTCAATCAGCAGTATGGTGGCAGCTTCTTCGGTCGTCATAGTATTTCCTTATTCAATAGCGGAGTTATCCGGGCGGAACGTCACCCGTACTTCGGTGCCGCCGCCGCTGCACGGCAAGATTTCGCACTGGCCATGCAGGCTTTTGGCGCGATCGCGCATGATGATTAGGCCGTAATGATCGGGCCGTTCACTGATATCTGGCAGACCACGGCCATTGTCGCTGACGCTCAGGGTGACTTCGCCCTGCAGGTTGGTCACCCGAATCGCGACCTGGCTGGCCTGCGCGTGTTGGTGAATGTTACTCAATGCCTCACGCGCGATCTGCAGCAGGTGGATCGCCTGATAGGCCGGTATGCTTCGTGGGCCTAACTGATAATCCAGTTCGATGGTGATCCCCAGCCGCTGGTTGAATTCTTGTACCGTAGACTGTAGTGCCGCCAGCAGGCCAGGCTCGGTCAAGCGCAGGCGGAAGGTGGTTAACAGCTCGCGTAACTGGCGATAGGCGGTACTGATCTCTTCACGCATCTGTTGCACCAGCGCCAGGCTGGCTGGAGGGAGTTCGCCCCCCTGCATTTGCAGGCAACTGGTCTGCATTTTCAAACAGGTGAGGGACTGAGCGATGGAGTCGTGTAACTCGCGGGCAATCGCGGCACGCTCTTCCATCAACATCAACTGCTGCTGGTGGTCAACCTGGCGCTCTATCGCCAATACGCTGGTCAACTGCTCTATCAGGGTATTCATCAACTGACATTGCTCATCGCTTAGCCGTTGTTCTGGTGCATGTTGGGCGACGACGATGCCATAATTGCCCAGTTGGTCACTCAGGCTCCAGCTAAGAGAAGGATGGCCCTGACTATGCGGCTGATGTTCGCTCAAGCAGGCGCTACAGACCGGATTATGGCAATACTCCGGCCTCAATGGCTGGTTACCGCTTAATTGTAGAAACTGTTCCTGACTGTTGTTTTCATACAGCCGTACCTGGATGCTGTGTAGCGGCGTCAAGGTTTGCAACTGGTTGAGGATCGGCGTCAGGCGGCTACAGATCGGCTCGCTGGTGTGCAACTGGCGGCTGGTGCAATACAGAAAGCCCAGCACCTGATTTTTCTGTTGCAGGTCGGCGGTTTTCTCTGCGACACGTTGCTCCAGCCTGGCATAGATGGTGGCAAGCTCGTCGGACATGGTGTTGAGCGCGGCGCCGAGGGAAGACATCTCGTCCTGATGCCCACGTTGGGCAAAGCGGTGGCTGAAATCACCGCGGCCAACCGCCAGCGCCAGTGCCACCAATTGACGCCAAGGGTGCAGCAAACGGCGGCGTAGATAACAGATGGTGCCGACCAGCAGCAACAGCGTCAGGGCGATAAATCCCCCCTGAACCAGCGTCACCATCAACAAGCGCCGTTCGGTTTGATGATCGATATCGGAAACCAGCTTGTCCAGCAGGCTGACAAAATGGGCCACTTGGGGGGCCGCATCGGCGGGGCGTTGTGCTTGGCGCAGCCGCGGTTGCAGCTGGTTTAGCCAATAGTCACGCAGCGTCAGCAACTGTGGGGTTAGCCCTTCGCGCTCCAACGCCAGCTGCAAATCGCGGCTGGTTTCATCCTGATCCAATCCCTGCATCAGGAGGTCACTGCGGGCATCCAGAGGGACCTGAGACAGCAGACGGTAGCTCTGCATACGTAGGGAGCCCGCCTTGTTGATGGCATGAGCATTGCCCTGAATGCTTTGCGACATCCAGGCGGAAATACTCATTCCGGCGATACCCAGCACCCCCAGCAGTAGCATTAGCAGGGCAACCTGGTTAACGATGGAAAGCGGAGCCAGCAAGCGTTTCATCGAATACGCGTCCCCTATAGAGCAGCAGAAAGCAGAGAGTAGATACCCGAAAATCCGGCCGCCAAATTACGTCAATAGCAGCCATTTTTCCTCATCCCCCGGCGTAACCCCATACCCCTAACGAAGTACCCCTTAGTTTCCGGTGGCCTGACCCATAGCCAAACCATTAGCACTACTGTGGTATAACCTGCTGAATACCAATAGATTAGCTGGACTGGATTGGCTACTCACTAAGGGATGTATGAGGTTTTTCCGCCATGAGTTACCTGCTTGCTCATTGATTTGCGTCAACTTTACCGCTTGAGGTGATCAACTAGGGTGTGCGCAGTTATCACCGTGTTTCTGAGGTTATTATGTCGCAATCTGCAACGCCTTTAGCAAAAAAAACGGGTGCGGTTATTCAGGACTGGCAACCTGAGAACAGCGAATTCTGGCAGCAGAGCGGGCACCGCATTGCCCGCCGCAACCTGTGGATCTCCATACCCTGCCTGTTGCTCGCCTTCTGCGTTTGGATGCTGTTCAGCGCCGTGGCGGTTAATCTGAACAAAGTGGGTTTTAACTTCACTACCGATCAGCTGTTTCTGTTGACCGCATTGCCTTCGGTTTCCGGCGCGATCCTGCGCGTGCCGTATTCCTTCGTGATCCCGATGTTTGGTGGCCGCCGTTGGACGGCCATCAGCACCTGTTTCCTGCTGGTACCTTGCCTGTGGTTGGGCTATGCGGTGCAGGATCCGACCACCTCATTCAACGTATTTATCATTATCGCGCTGTTGTGTGGTTTTGCTGGGGCCAACTTTGCTTCCAGCATGGCGAACATCAGCTTCTTCTTCCCGAAGGCGAAGCAGGGGGGCGCGTTGGGGCTGAACGGCGGTCTGGGAAATCTGGGGGTCAGCGTAATGCAACTGGTGGCTCCGTTAGCCATCTCGCTCGCCATGTTCGGCTTCCTGGGCGGCACTGGGCAGACACAGCCAGACGGCAGCCAGCTTTGGTTGGAAAACGCCGCCTGGATTTGGGTGCCTTTCCTGCTGGTGGCAACGCTGGCGGCCTGGTTCGGTATGAACGATTTGGCCGCCTCAAAGGCTTCTTTGCGCCAACAGCTGCCGGTACTGAAACGGGGGCATCTGTGGGTTTTGAGCCTGTTGTATCTGGCAACCTTTGGTTCCTTTATTGGTTTCTCTGCCGGTTTTGCCATGCTGGCGAAAACCCAGTTTCCTGACGTGGTGATCCTGCATTATGCCTTCTTCGGGCCGTTCCTTGGGGCGCTGGCTCGTCCCGTGGGCGGGGCGCTTTCCGATCGCTTTGGCGGTATTCGTGTGACGTTGCTGAACTTTATCGTCATGGCTATTTTCGCCGCCTTGCTGTTCCTGACCTTGCCGGGTAGCGATCATCAGGGCTCGTTTATGGCCTTCTATGGCGTGTTTATGGTGCTGTTCCTCACCGCCGGGTTGGGCAGCGGCTCGACCTTCCAGATGATCGCCGTGATATTTCGTAAAATCACCGTGGACAGAGTGAAAGCCGAAGGAGGAAGCGATGAGTTGGCACAGCGCGAGGCGGTAACCGATTCAGCTGCGGCGTTGGGCTTTATCTCGGCGATTGGTGCAGCAGGGGGGTTCTTTATTCCCAAGGCGTTTGGGACTTCGCTGGCGTTGACTGGCTCACCGGCTGGGGCGATGAAGATTTTCCTGGTGTTTTATATTCTGTGTGTCGTGGTGACCTGGGGGGTTTACGGCCGTAAAAAGGTTTCACGCTAGTTGAGTCAAGCGAAAGCAATATGCGGCGGCCCTACTGTCGAACATGTGCGACGCCTACCCATTGTGCACCATTGCCTGTCAGTAATCAGACACTCCTCGCTTGCCGGGGAGTGTCTACCCTCTCAATTCCCACCCGTTGTTTCAGTGATTGCCAATCGGTGAAGTCACCGCTATTTTGCCGAAACTCCGCTGTGTAATATTACCGGCTTTTGGCGGTTTTATTGGTCTATATTAACATCGCTTTTTTGTTGAGTGAGGATAAGAGTAACCCATGTTTATCTATTGATAAAATCTTAATGCCCACTGTTTCATCAGAAAATAAAACCCATAATCCTTTGTGCAGAGTGCTTTATGTCTGAATTGGCCATGGACCAGGAGGGGGTGGTTTTTTCTCAGTGAACTGCATGATTTCACTAAGTTATGAAAAACAGGTGAAATATAAAGTCAGTCTGTTTCACCGAATTTATATTTAAATTGTTGAACATTTTTTCATATGTCTATACAAATGGGGACGCTGTGAACTCATAAGGAAAATGAAAAGTGGCTGCTGAACAGGAAATAAAAATCATAAATTTTGATGTTTTGCTCCCCTCCAGGCAGCGTTCACGCCTACGTTGGAAAGAGCTGCAGATCCTTTCCCTGCTGGTTAAGCGGTCGCCTGAGTTGGTGAGCCGCTCAGAAATCATTGAGACTATCTGGAAAGGCACCTATTGCTCAGACTCGACAATCAATCAGACGATTAAGTCCATTCGCCAGAAAATTGGCGACACGGAGCATGCTCTCATCCGGACCATTCCTCGTCTTGGTTATAAGGTGGACGATAAAGCAATTTTTAACTTTATATCATCAGGAGAATCTGCCGTCGCCACGGAGATTATTCCTGGCAATAATAATGCTGAAACTATTAATAGTGATTTATCTGCGGGCAAATTAAATCATATGGTCGATGAAATTATTGAAAATGCAACGGTGCCGGAAGATTATTCCTGCATGCATCCGATATTAAGCGAAATGGCTTTGGATGATCCCAGGCAAAACATGCTAATACCAGGGGGCCGGGTATTGACGTATCTGGCGGCGTTTATTGCGCTGTTGACAGTTTCACTTTTATCCTATGCATTGGGCAGCCGGACCAGGCCTGCAATACAGCATGGGCAGCTAAACAGCCCTCGAATGTTTCTCTCTTTTTCATTAGACACCTCTGCTGGTGTTAATCCCTAGGCGCTGAACTGCGTGTATCTGGCGGGGAATGAAAAGGAAATGCGGGTTGAATGTCGGACTCGCTAGCAGGGAGTCCCTGGAAGCCGTTTCAGACAAGATTATCCGGTCATTCTGTCATTAATCTTGCTCACATTTCCGTTTTTACCGCCTCTACCCCCAAATTTCCGCTTCAGGGGGTTCGCCAGGCGCGTCTCTTTACTAGTCTATAATTCTTGTTTTATTACAATGTGATAGCGTTAATTCTAACGATCATCCTTTAGTGGTATTTCCAACGTCCCCCACGTTTTTCCTCACTGATTCCCTTGATCGCAATCAAGTTACGCCCGGCAGAGCATCAGTAGCCTTGGCCGCAGATTGAGCAATGTCACTTGGCAACTTCTTACAACAATATGCCCGTCGTCTTTCAAGCTGCGGCTTGAAACTCGTAGGGTGATGAGCCTTCAGGAGAACTCCGGATGAGCAAATTTCTAGACCGGTTCCGCTACTTCAAACAGCTGGCCGAACCTTTCTCTGGCGGTCATGGCCAAACGCTGAACACCAACCGCGATTGGGAAGACGGTTACCGCAGCCGTTGGCAGCACGACAAAGTGGTGCGATCCACCCATGGTGTTAACTGCACCGGCTCCTGTAGCTGGAAAATCTATGTGAAAAACGGCCTGGTTACCTGGGAAACCCAGCAGACCGATTATCCACGCACCCGTCCTGATTTGCCCAACCATGAGCCCCGTGGCTGCCCACGTGGTGCCAGCTATTCCTGGTATCTCTACAGCGCCAACCGCCTGAAATATCCGCTGATGCGCAAACGCCTAATCAAGCTATGGCGCGAGGCTAAAGCCTTGCACAGCGATCCGGTGGATGCCTGGGGTTCGATCGTTTCCGACCCGGAAAAAGCCAAAAGCTACAAAGTGGCCCGTGGCCGCGGTGGTTTTGTTCGTTCCAGCTGGCAGGAGGTTAATGAACTGATCGCAGCCTCCAACGTCTATACCGCCAAGACCTTTGGCCCGGACCGCATTATCGGCTTCTCGCCGATCCCGGCGATGTCGATGGTGTCTTACGCAGCCGGTGCCCGTTATCTATCGCTGATTGGCGGCACCTGCCTAAGTTTCTACGATTGGTACTGCGATTTGCCACCGGCCTCGCCGATGACCTGGGGCGAACAGACCGACGTGCCTGAATCCGCCGACTGGTACAACTCCTCGTATATCATTGCCTGGGGCTCCAACGTGCCGCAAACGCGCACCCCGGATGCCCACTTCTTCACCGAGGTTCGCTACAAGGGCACCAAAACTGTCGCGGTGACGCCAGACTACGCGGAAGTAGCCAAGCTGTGCGACCAGTGGCTGAACCCGAAACAGGGTACCGATAGCGCCATGGCGCTGGCGATGGGCCATGTGATGCTTAAAGAGTTCCATCTGGATCGTGAAGTTGGCTATTTCCGCGACTATGTACGCCGCTACACCGATATGCCTATGCTGGTGATGTTGGAACCGCGCACCGAGGGCTATTACGCCGCTGGCCGCCTCCTGCGCGCCGCCGATCTGGTGGATGGCCTTGGCCAGGAAAACAACCCCGAGTGGAAAACCGTCGCGCTGGATCAGACCAGCGGTGAACTGGTGGCGCCGCAGGGCTCCATCGGCTTCCGTTGGGGTGAGAAGGGCAAATGGAACCTGGAACAGCGTGAAGGTAAAGCCCAGCAGGGTGTAGAACTGCAACTTAGTATGCTAGGCAGCCATGATGAGGTGGTTGACGTTGGTTTCCCTTACTTCGGCGGTGCCGAGAGTGAGCATTTCAACAGCGTGGCGTTGGACGACATCCTGCTACACAAACTGCCGGTAAAACGCCTGCAACTGGCGGACGGCAGCCAGGCGCTGGTGACCAGCGTCTACGACCTGACGCTGGCTAACTACGGCCTGGATCGTGGTCTGAATGATGCTAACTGCGCCAACGGTTATGACGAAGTCAAAGCCTATACGCCAGCCTGGGCAGAACAAATCACCGGCGTGTCACGCCACAACATCATCTGCATTGCGCGCGAGTTTGCCGAGAATGCCGAGAAAACCCACGGCCGTTCGATGATTATCGTTGGGGCCGGCGTCAACCACTGGTATCACATGGACATGACCTATCGCGGGTTGATCAACATGCTGATCTTCTGCGGTTGCGTTGGTCAAAGCGGTGGCGGCTGGGCGCACTATGTCGGCCAGGAAAAGCTGCGCCCACAAACTGGTTGGATGCCGCTGGCCTTTGGCCTGGATTGGCAACGGCCGGCGCGCCATATGAACAGCACCTCGTTCTTCTACAACCACTCCAGCCAATGGCGCTATGAGACGGTTGGCACTGAAGAGCTGTTGTCACCGATGGCGGACAAGAGCCAGTTTGCTGGCAGCCTGATCGACCTGAATGTGCGTGCTGAACGCATGGGTTGGTTGCCATCGGCACCGCAACTGGACACCAACCCCCTGCATCTGGCCGCTCAGGCCAAAGCGGCCGGTCAGACACCGCTGGACTTCACCGTGGAGAGCCTGAAACAGGGCAACGTTCGCTTTGCTGCCGAACAACCGGATAATCCACAGAACTTCCCGCGTAACCTGTTCGTCTGGCGCTCCAACCTGCTGGGCTCCTCCGGCAAGGGACATGAATACATGCTCAAATACCTGCTGGGGACCGAGAATGGCATCCAGGGCCAGGATCTGGGCCAGCAGGGCGGCGTAAAACCGCAGGAAGTCGAGTGGTTGGATAACGGCGGCGAAGGCAAGTTGGATCTGGTCGTGACGCTTGATTTCCGTATGTCCAGCACCTGCCTGTATTCCGACATTGTGTTGCCCACCGCCACCTGGTACGAGAAAGACGATATGAATACCTCGGATATGCACCCGTTTATTCATCCTCTGTCTGCGGCTGTCGATCCTGCCTGGGATTCCAAGAGCGACTGGGAGATCTACAAGGGTATCGCCAAAGCGTTCTCCGAGGTGTGCGTTGGCCACCTGGGCCAGGAGACCGACATTGTCACGCTGCCGATCCAGCATGATTCCGCCGCCGAACTGGCGCAGCCCTACGGCGTGAAAGACTGGAAGAAAGGCGAGTGCGAGCTGATCCCGGGCAAAACCGCGCCACACATCATGGTGGTAGAACGCGATTATCCCGCGACCTACGAGCGCTTTACCTCACTTGGTCCGCTGCTGGACAAGCTTGGCAATGGCGGTAAGGGCATCAGTTGGAACACCCAGACCGAAGTCGACTTCCTGAAAAAGCTCAACTACGTGAAGACCGAAGGCCCGGCAGTTGGGCGGCCTAAGATCGAAAGCGCTATCGATGCGGCGGAGGTGATCCTCTCGTTGGCACCGGAAACCAATGGGCAGGTGGCGGTGAAAGCCTGGCAGGCACTGAGCAACATTACCGGGCGCGATCACACCCATCTGGCGCTGAACAAGGAAGACGAAAAAATCCGCTTCCGCGATATTCAGGCCCAGCCGCGCAAGATCATCTCCAGCCCAACCTGGTCTGGCCTGGAAGACGAACACGTTTCTTACAACGCCTGCTACACCAACGTGCATGAGCTGATCCCATGGCGCACCCTGAGTGGCCGCCAACAGCTGTATCAGGATCACGAGTGGATGCGTGCCTTCGGGGAAAGCCTGCTGGTTTATCGTCCGCCGATCGACACTCGTGCCGCGCAGCCGTTGCTGAATAAAAAGCCGAACGGCAACAAAGAGAAGGCGCTGAACTTCCTGACGCCGCACCAGAAGTGGGGCATTCACTCCACCTACAGTGACAACCTGTTGATGCTGACCCTGTCACGCGGCGGGCCAATCGTCTGGCTGAGTGAGGACGATGCCAAAGATTTGGGCATTGAAGATAACGACTGGATCGAGGCCTTCAACGCCAACGGCGCGCTCACCGCTCGTGCGGTGGTCAGCCAGCGTATTCCGTCGGGGATGACCATGATGTATCACGCGCAGGAACGTATCGTGAACATACCAGGCTCGGAAATTACCAGTCAGCGCGGCGGGATCCACAACTCGGTGACCCGCGTGTGCCCGAAACCGACCCATATGATCGGCGGCTATGCCCAACTGGCCTACGGTTTTAACTACTACGGCACCGTTGGCTCGAATCGCGATGAGTTTGTGGTGGTGCGCAAAATGGACCATATCGACTGGTTAGACGGCGAAGGTAACGACTACGCGCAGGGCAGCCAGCAGGAGAAAGCCAAATGAAAATTCGTTCGCAAGTTGGCATGGTGCTCAACCTGGACAAGTGCATCGGTTGCCATACCTGTTCGGTAACCTGTAAGAACGTCTGGACCAGCCGCGAAGGCATGGAATATGCCTGGTTCAACAACGTGGAAAGCAAGCCGGGCATCGGCTATCCCAACGCCTGGGAAGATCAGGATAAGTGGAAGGGCGGCTGGATACGCAAAATCAACGGCAAGCTGGAGCCGCGCATGGGTAACCGCGTTGGCCTGCTGTCGAAGATCTTTGCCAACCCGGATGTTCCCGCGCTGGACGATTATTACGAGCCGTTCGATTACGACTACCAGAAACTGCACACTGCCCCGCAGGGCAAGCATCAGCCGATCGCCCGTCCGCGCTCGCTGATCACTGGTCAACGGATGAACAAGATCGAAAGTGGCCCAAACTGGGAAGAGATCCTCGGCGGAGAGTTCGACAAGCGTGCCAAGGACAAAAACTTCGACAACATGCAGAAGGCGATGTACGGCCAGTTCGAAAACACCTTCATGATGTATCTGCCACGGCTGTGCGAGCACTGCCTGAACCCGGCCTGTGTGGCGACTTGTCCGAGCGGTGCGATCTATAAACGCGGCGAAGATGGCATTGTGCTGATCGATCAGGATAAATGCCGCGGCTGGCGGATGTGCCTGACCGGCTGTCCGTACAAGAAAATCTACTTCAACTGGAAAAGCGGCAAATCCGAGAAGTGCATCTTCTGCTACCCAAGGATTGAGGCTGGCCAGCCGACCGTTTGTTCGGAAACCTGCGTGGGGCGTATCCGCTATCTCGGCGTGCTGCTGTACGATGCCGACCGCATTGAACAAGCGGCCGCTACAGAGAACGATAAAGACCTGTATCAGAGCCAAATGGATATCTTCCTCGATCCGCACGACCCGGCGGTGATTGAGCAAGCGCTGAAAGACGGTATCCCGCAAGGGGTGATTGAGGCTGCGCAGCAGTCGCCGGTTTACAAGATGGCGATGGACTGGAAGCTGGCGTTGCCGCTGCACCCGGAATATCGCACCTTGCCGATGGTGTGGTACGTGCCGCCGTTGTCTCCGATCCAGTCGGCTGCCGATGCCGGTGAGTTGGCCCATAGCGGCGTGTTGCCTGATGTCGAAAGCCTGCGCATCCCGGTGCAATACCTGGCGAATCTGTTGACCGCCGGGGATACCGCTCCGGTGCTGTTGGCGCTGAAACGGATGTTGGCGATGCGCCACTACAAGCGGGCAGAAACCGTGGACGGCGTGGTGGATACCAGCGCGCTGGAGCAGGTGGGGCTGACAGAGGCGCAGGCGCAAGAGATGTATCGCTATCTGGCGATCGCTAACTATGAAGACCGTTTCGTCGTGCCTTCCAGCCATCGTGAACTGGCGCGCGAAGCCTTCCCGGAAAGCAAAGGCTGTGGCTTCAGCTTTGGCGACGGTTGCCACGGCAGCGACAGCAAGTTCAACCTGTTTAACAGCCGCCGCATCGATGCCATCGACGTGACGCAGAAAACCCCGCGCAAGGAGGATGCTTCATGATCGCTCTGCGAATTATTGCCCGCCTGCTGGATTATCCTGAGCAGGAACTGTTTGACCATCAGCAAGAGCTGGTGGAAGCCCTGGAACCGGCCTGTGAACTGGACTTGCATCACAGCGCCCAGTTGATTCTGTTTATCCGCCGCTTCTGTGCCCGTCCGTTGCTGGACGTGCAGGCGGAGTATTGCGAGCTGTTCGATCGTGGCCGTGCGACTTCACTGTTGTTGTTTGAGCATGTTCACGGTGAATCCCGCGATCGCGGCCAGGCTATGGTCGATCTGATGGCGCAATACCGCGAAGCCGGGCTGGAGATCGATAGCCGCGAACTGCCGGACTTCCTGCCGCTGTATCTGGAGTATCTGGCTAGCCGCAACAAAGAGGAAGCTCAGGGCGGATTGCAGGATATCGCCCCCATTCTGGCCCTGCTGGGTGCTCGCTTGCAGCAGCGTCAAAGCCCGTATGCGGTGCTGTTCGATCTGCTGCTGGTGTTGTCTGCTAGTGGCGTTGCAGCCCAAAGTCTGCAGCCGCAAGTTGCCGGTGAAACACGTGACGACACGCCACAGGCACTGGATGCCGTCTGGGAAGAAGAACAGATCAAGTTTTTGGGTGAGCAGGGTTGTGCTTCGGCGCAGCAAGCCACTCACCAGCGGCGCTTTGCTGGGGCGGTGGCGCCACAGTATCTGGATGTGGGCTCGATGACCACGGCAACCAAAGGACGCTAATCATGCACTTTATGACGCTTTTCTTCTTCGATATCTATCCGTATATCGCCGGGGCGATCTTCCTGATCGGCAGTTGGCTGCGTTACGACTACGGGCAATACACCTGGCGTACTGGCTCCAGCCAGATGCTGGATAAAAAGGGCATGCGGCTGGCCTCCAATCTGTTCCATATTGGCATTCTGGGCATTTTTGCTGGGCATTTCCTCGGCATGCTGACGCCGCACTGGATGTATGAGTCTTTCCTGCCGATGGCCGTGAAGCAGAAAATGGCGATGTTTGCCGGTGGGGCCTGTGGCGTGATGATGTTGGTGGGCGGTGTGCTGTTATTAAAGCGCCGTCTGACCAACCCACGTATCCGCGCCACCAGTAGCGTAGGGGATATCCTGATCCTGACGTTGCTGGTCGTACAGGTGTGCCTGGGGCTGTTGACCATTCCGTTCTCTGCTCAACACATGGACGGCAGCGAGATGCTGAAGTTGGTCGCCTGGGCGCAAGCGGTGGTGACCATCCATGGCGGTGCAGCTCAACACCTGGAAGGGGTTGCACTGATATTCAAGATTCATATCGTGCTCGGCATGACTCTGTTCCTGATATTCCCGTTCTGCCGCCTGGTGCATATCTGGAGCGTGCCGGTGGAATATCTGACTCGCCGCTACCAGTTGGTGCGTAACCGCCGTTAATTCCCCGCGTTACCCAGCGGCAAGGTCTTTGGACGTTGCCGCTGTTCGGTTTTCCCCGCATCAATACCCTTTTACCGTTGATTCAGTCATTGATTTTGGCCTGCCTTAGCCGCCCAGGACTTGGCCAAACAGCTTATTCTTATAGATCTCTTTTCGGCGTTGATCTAGGCTGTGCCATTAGGTTAACGGCATGGTTTACCAGGTTAGTTAAGCGAACGGAATCAATCAGTAAAAATTCCTGTTAGGATTTTCCTTATGCTGATGTTAAATAAGGGCTAGATCAACAGAGCGTAAAAAGTTTGATTAATTACGCTGGATGCTAAGCCAAACGAGTTAGGGATAAGCAGACTGAACACCTATGACCATTGATAACCTGTCCCACCCCGTGCTGCCGCTGAAAATCATTGCGACAGGAGCGGCTGTGCCTCCCGGCTGCGTCGAATCTTCGGCGTTGGATCGGCAGTTGAACAAACCCGACGGCTATGTAGAAAAACGCTCGGGGATTATTCATCGCTTTCATGCCAGCAATCAGGCCAGCCAGGCTGAACTGGCCGTCGCCGCATTGGATGACGCGCTGGCTCGCCATACTATTGCGCGTGACTCCATCGATCTGTTGATCTCGGCCTCGGCCATTGCCGTACAGGCATTGCCCTTTAGTGCCGCGCATATTCTTAAAATCGCCGGCTTACCCTCAGGTACCGCAGGTTTTGATATCAATACCAGCTGCGTCAGCTTTATTAGCGCATTGCAGGTGGCGGCTGGGCTACTCAACGCAGGCGTTTACCGGCGTATTGCCATCGTCTCTGCTGATATCGCCTCGCGCGGTATCGACTGGGAAGATGAAGAGTCCTCACTGATTTTTGGCGATGGTGCCGCCTGTGCCATTGTGGAACGCGGCGATGGGCGCAGCGGGATTTTGTCCTACCTGATGGAAACCTACCCGGAAGGCAGCGATCTGTGTGAAATCCGCGCCGGTGGCACACGTCGTAACCCGCGTGCCGGGATGAACGACAGCGATTTTCTGTTCCATATGAAGGGTAAGCAGCTGTTCCGCCAGGCTTCGGCGCTGATTGAAGGCTACCTTGAGCGCTTGCTGAACGCCGCAGGGCTCACCTTGCCACAAATCGCCACCGTGGTGCCGCATCAGGCCAGCCATCTCTCGCTGGAACATATGCGCAAAAGGCTGCATGTAGCGCCAGAGGCGTTGGTGGATATCTATCGTTACCGGGGCAACCAGGTGGCGGCGTCAATTCCTTCCGCGTTGCACGAGGCGGCGATCACTGACAGGCTGAATGCCAATCAGCCGGTAATGTTGATCGGTACCGCTGCTGGGCTGGCCCTGGGCGGCATGGTTCTGCTGCCATGAAAGTCTTGGTAACCGGAGCGACCAGTGGGTTAGGGCGCAATGCGGCCGAGTGGCTGCTGGCTACCGGACATCAGGTGCATGCCACCGGGCGTGATGAAGCCGTTGGCCGTGAGTTGGCGGCACTGGGGGCAAAGTTTACCCCGTTGGACCTGACCCGTGCTGGGGCGGAACAGTGCGAACAGCTGATGAAAGGGTATGACATTGTCTGGCATTGTGCCGCCAAATCTGCCCCGTGGGGCGATCGCAGGGCGTTTTTCCAGGCCAACACCTACGTCACGGAAAAGCTCGCCAAAGCTGCCGGGCGCTGTGGCGTGAAGCGCTTTATTCATATCTCGACCCCGGCGATCTATTTTGACTTTAAACATCATCACAACATTGCCGAGGGTGAATCTGCCCGCCGGTTTGCCAATCATTACGCCGCCAGTAAGTATGCTGCCGAACAGAGCATTGGTGCGCTGTTGCATCGCTATCCGCAAACCACGTACCTGATCCTGCGACCTCGTGGCCTGTTTGGGCCACATGACCGAGTGATCGTACCCAGGATCCTGGCCCAGATGCAGCGTGACAAAGGTGCTCTGCGCCTGCCCGGTGGCGGTAAAGCCTATCTGGATCTGACCTTTGTGCTCAACGTAGTGCATGCAATGGATCTGGCCAGCAACCGGCCGAATTTGCCTTCTGGCGGCATTTATAACATCACCAACCAACAGCCGCAGCGGCTGGAGGATATGCTGCACCAACTGCTGGCCCAGCAGCTAGGCTGGCAATATCGGGTGCAGGCATTGCCTTACCGGCTGTTGTGGGTGGTGGCAGGGGGCATGGAATTGATAGCCCATTTTACCGGCAAAGAGCCGATGCTGACGCGCTACAGCGCGGCGGCCGCCTATTTTGATATGACGCTGGATAACAGCCGCGCGATTGAAGAGCTGGGTTACCGGCCACGTTATAGCCTGGAGCAGGGGATAGAGCTGACAGGGCAATGGATGAAACAGCAGGGGATGGCGGCGCATGGCTAACATCACCCCCTTTGAAATCGGCTATTGTACCCACCTTGGCTGCATGGCGCTGCGTGGCTCGCCAATGCGTAGCTGCAAATTCCCCTCTCGTGCCTACCTGTTGGAGGTGGGAGAGCGTCGCTGGTTATGGGATACCGGTTATGCCAGCTATTTCCAACAGTACACCGCCAGCGGTATTTTCCGATTGTATAGCCAGATCACCCCGGTTTATTTCAGCCCACAGCAGGCGCTGCTTGAGCAGTTGCGTAGCCGGGGTGTCAGTGTGAGTGATATTGAGGCGGTGATTATTTCCCATTTTCATGCTGACCATATCGCTGGCCTGCGTGATTTCAGCAGCCTCAACATGATTTGTTCCGGTGAGGGCTGGCAGCAAACTCGAGAGCTGCGTGGCTTTGCCGCCCTGAAGCGGGCGTTTATACCGGGGTTGATCCCCGAGGAGTTTGAATCCGCATTGCAGTTTGTGGAGTCATTCCCGCTACAGAGTCTGCCAGCCGAACTGGCACCGTTCCAGCAGGGATACGCGCTGCCGGGCAGCGATGGGCAAATCTTCATTGTTCCTCTGCCAGGGCATGCTGCGGGCCACCTTGGCGCCTTTGTCCAAACCGACGCGGGCTGGACGCTGCTGGCAAGCGACGCCGCCTGGTCGCCGCTGAACTACCAGCAACTGCGTGGCCCTTCGCGGCTGGCGAACCTGATCATGGACAACCCGCGTAGCTACTACCAAACCCTTGAAGCGCTCAACCAGCTGCATCATGGCGGCCCGGCGGAGATCCTGTTGTGTCATGAGGGGGATTTATGATCCCGCTGATGACGCTGTGGCACTATCTGCGAGCGCGCAGGCTGCATTTCACCGAACGGGCAGAACTGGAGGCTTACCAGGCGCGTCAGTTAAAACGCTTTGCCCGCCGGGTATTGGCGTATAGCCCCTATTTCCGGCCATACTGTCTGTTACCTGTGAGCGAATGGCCAGAAATGGACAAAGCGATCATGATGACGCATTTTGATCGGATGAATACCGCCGGGCTGCAACTTGAGGCGCTGTTGGCCTGTGCCCGGCGAAGCGAAACCGATCGCGACTTCACCCCAAAAGTGGGCAAATACAGTGTAGGTCTATCGACCGGCACCTCCGGGAGGCGCGGCGTATTTGTGGTCAGCCCGCAGGAGCAGCAGATCTGGGCTGGGGGAATGCTGGCCAAAATGCTGCCGCAAGGGGTATTTGCCGGTGAGCGTGTCGCGCTGTTTCTGCGTGCGGACAACAATCTGTATCACAGCGTCAACAACCGCTGGTTGAGCCTGACGTTTTACGATCTGTTTGCACCCTTTGCCGAGCACTTACCGCAGATTGAACGGGAGCAACCCACCATCGTGGTCGCACCTGCGCAGGTATTGTGCGCGTTGGCTCATGCGGTCGAACGGGGCGAGTTACAACTACAGGTGAAAAAGGTGATCTCGGTGGCTGAGGTGCTGGAGCCGCAGGATCGCCAACTGCTAAAGCGGGTATTTGCCGACGTGGGCGAAGTCTATCAGGCCACCGAAGGTTTTCTGGCTGCCACCTGTAGCCACGGCACCTTGCATCTGAACGAAGAGTTTATTCACGTGGAACCACAGTGGATCGATGAGCAACGCTTTACCCCTCTGATCACCGATTTTACCCGCCGTACGCAGCCGATCGTACGTTATCGGCTGGATGATATTTTGGTTCGGCGTAAAGAGCCTTGCCCGTGTGGCCAGGCCAGCATGGCGTTGGAGCGGATTGAGGGACGCTGTGACGATCAACTGATGCTGCCAGGATTGCAGGGGGAGGCGCAGCGAGTCTTTGCCGATTTGTGCCGCCGGGTGATTGCCAACGCGTTGCCCGCCGTGGCGGATTATCGCCTGACCCAGTTGTCTGGCCAGCGGCTGCACCTGATGGCCGACTGCAGTCCGGAAGAACTGGTAGATTGCCAGCAGCAACTGATTGCGCTGTTTACCCAGCAGGGTATCGCGGTGCAGCAACTGGAATGGCAACTGATCGCGCAACGCATCATGCCGCAGTTCGATGCTAAACGCCGACGTATCGTACGGTTGCCGGAGGTGCCATGAAAGAGGTGATCTATCGCCTATGGCAAATGCTGCTGGGTTGGGGCTTTGTCGGCCTGATTTATAACAGCACTGACCGATGGCAAGGCGCTGGTTATCAGCTGACGCCGAGTTGGCTGGATCGTGCCATTCCCTTCAGCCCGCATGCTATCTGGCTATACTTGTCTTTTTTCCTGATCGTTCCGCTGTGCTATCTGCTGTGTCCGCTGAGCCGGATCAAATGGCTTAGAAGCTCAATGCAGCTTGCCGCTCTTGTTGCGGGGGCCATCTATCTGCTGTGGCCGACGACGATGGACTACCCGGTCGATCAGGGCAGTTCACTCAGCTCAACCATGCTGGCGGCATTGATCGGGATTGATTCCAAACAAAACTGTTTACCTTCTTTGCATATAGCCTTGACGGCCCTGGCCGTGTGGGCCGTGGCGGACAGCCGGAAAAAATGGCGCAGCGTACTGTTGTCGGTTTGGGGAGTGGCGATTGCCTTCTCTATTCTGCAACTGCGCCGTCACCTGTTGGTGGATTTGCTCAGTGGAGCGGTATTGGCCATGGCCGTAGGCTATGCCTGCCAGCATGTTCGATGGATTGTCAGTGATTATCGTCAGGGAGAACGACCATGACTGATCTGGTAATACCGATAATATTTATGCTGTGCGTGGTGCTGGGCGAAGCCCTGTGGCTGCAAAAGCGCAACCGGGGCAGCGTTGATTGGCACGATGTGATCTTCAACCTCAACTCCGGGCATATCATGCTGTGGCTGTTCCGGGGGCTGGAGATCTTCTGCTATGGCTATGTGGCGACCCATTATAGCCTGGGTCTGGTAGATAGCTGGCCGGTCGCGCTGGTGTGGCTGTTTGCCCTGCTGGCGTGGGACTTTGGTTTTTACTGGTTACATCGTCTGCATCACCGTTTCCGCCTGCTGTGGGCGGTGCATGTGGTGCATCACCAGGGCGAACACTTCAATCTGTCGTTGGGCGTGCGTAACTCGTGGTATTCGTCATTAACGTCGATCCCGTTCTTTATGCTGCTGGCGTTGGCCGGTGTGCCGCTTTCGGTATTTATCACCGTTTCGATCCTGCACTACGGCATTCAGTTGTTTAACCATAATGCGCTGACCCCAAAACTGGGCTGGCTGGAAAAAATCTTCGTTACTCCGGCGCACCATCGGGTGCATCACGTCAACGATCTGGCCTATTCCAACCGTAATTTTGGCGGCAGCTTTATCTTCTGGGACAAGCTGTTTGGCACCTTTGGCCCATCGCTGCCGACCGAACCTTTCGCCTATGGCGTACGCGGGGAGAAATCGTCGGCTAACCCGTTCTGGGCCAGCAATCAGCCGTTTTTACGTTACTTCAAACTGCCTTTCAAACCCTCGGCCAATAGCGCCCGTTTCCGCAGTTCCGCCTGGTGTATGGTGAGTGGTGCGTTGCTGCTGTTCGCCCTGGTGCTGGGCTACGTGTATCGTTTCGGGTACGGCTACAACGGCCTGACCGGCGAGCAGGCTGCACTTTTTATGCTGTTGGCGGTAGGTGCGGTGGCGCTGGGTGGGATTGCCGAAGGGCGTAGCTGGGGCGTAAAGGTCTGGTTACTGGTGGCGTTGGCCGCTCCACTGCTGTTGCTGCTGGCGCTGGGTTGGCACCAACCTTACTGGTGGATGATGACCTGCGGCATTGCCGTGCATGGCTGCGCCGTTGCTGCTGGCTGGGGACGCCAGAAGGAGGCAGTGCATGGCTGATTCGTTGCCGCCACTCTCTTTCCCTGCCGATGGGGAACAGGCCTTTCATCGTGAACTGAAACGCCGGGCCCATGCTTATCTGAGCGGTCGTAACGATCACCGCTTTGCCGATGTGACCCGCTGGGCAAAAGCTATCGTTCTACTGTTGTTGTGCGTGGGGTTCTACCTGCTTAGCCTGATGCAGCAGCAGGGGCTGGCGTTTATGCTGTGCTACTTTGCCTTTGTCATGATGGGCATGTTGCTGAACGTCAACGTCAATCATGACGCTTCGCATAACGCGTTCGCCCGCACTCCTTGGGTGAATCGCCTGGCGGGGCGTTTGGTGACGATCCCGCTGGGGGTCGATCCGGACTATTGGCGGACAAGGCACGTCAGCTATCACCATGTGTATGCCAACGTCGAACATTACGATCTGGACACCGAAGAGAACGGCTTTTTCCGCCAGACGCCGTTCCAGCAATGGCGAGCGCACATGCGCTATCAGCACCTTTACTGGCCGCTGATTGCCGCCTTGTCGCTGCCCTATATCGCGCTGGTGTTTGATTGGTCAGACCGGTTGGGCAAAACCCCGTTGGCCGCCGAGGGTGTGCTGGCCGGACGCAAGGGCTGGGCGGTGTTTATTGCCAGCAAACTGTGTCACATAGTGGTGGTGCTGGTGATCCCGTTGGTGGTTTGCCAGCAACACGGCATTGGCTGGCAAACGGTGCTGATCGCCTATCTGTTGAGCCAGATGTTAGCCTCGCTGCTGGTGGTGTTCTTACTGCTGGGTACCCACTGGGCGCAGGCTGAGTTTTATGCTGTGCCAGAAGGAGGCCAAATGCCGCAGGGCTGGTATCGGCACAACTTTGCCACTGCCTGCGACTGGGAAACCTCGCCGAAGTGGTTGCATCATCTGACCGGCGGGCTGAATTATCATCTCACCCATCATCTGTTCCCCGGCTGGAATCACCGCCATTATCCAGCGCTAGCCGCCATTCTGGCTGAACTCGCGCCACGCTATGCCATGGATTATCGCTGCATCAGCTATCGTGAGCTGTTGCAACAGCAGCAACGCTTCCTACGTACGATGGGGCAACAGCCTCTATGAAGATGCCAGACACCACGCCGCTGCGGCCCTTGGCGTTCCAAAGGGAGAACCGCGACATTCATCTGGCGCTGATGCGTGGCAGCCAGGCTTATCTGGCGGAGCGGGGCGACCATCGCTTTGCCGACCGTGGGATGTTCGCCAAGGTGTTGCTGCTGATCCTGGTGTGCGCGGGCTTTTATGCACTCAGTTTGCAACAGCAAAACGCCTGGGCCTATTTCGGCTGCTACGTCGGTTTTATTTTCTCCGCCATGATGTTGACGGTGAACGTGGTGCACGACGCCTCACACAATGCCTTTTTCAAACAGGCACGGCTGAACCACTGGCTTAACTTTATTGTGAGCATCCCGTTGGGGTTGGATGCGGACTGTTGGCGGGTGCGTCACGTTATCTTCCACCATGCCTACAACAATATCGAAGGTTACGATCCGGATATTGAGCCTAACGGCGTGCTGCGGCAAACGCCGTTCCAGCAGCGCAAAACCTTTATGCGTTTGCAGCAATACTACTGGCCGATGGTGGCGGCACTGACTTTCCCATATTACATCTGGCTGTTTGACTGGTTGGATCGGGCTGGCAAAACGCGCATGACGCCCAAGATGATGTTGCAGGGGAGCAAAGGCTGGGGCGTTTTCTTGCTGAGCAAGCTGGCACACTTCACGTTGGCGTTGGCAATCCCGCTATGGCTGATGCCGCCTGAGGTCAGCGCCACCGCGATCTGGCTAACTTACCTGCTGAGCCAGATGCTGTCGTCGTTGGTGTTTGTGATGCTGATTGTGGGTACCCATTGGGCCAAAGCCAATTTTTATCAGGCTCCCGAGCAGGGCAAGATGGTGCATGGCTGGTATCAACATCTGTTTGCCACCACCTTCGACTGGCAGGCCACGCCACGCTGGGTTGGCTACTGGCTGGGCGGTGCCAACCTGCACCTGACCCATCATCTGTTCCCACATTGGAGCCATCGGCATTACCCTGCCTTGGCGAAAATCATTGCCGAGGTTGCGGCCCAACACGGGCTGGATTATCAGTGCCTGGATCTGAAAACGCTGTTGCGGATGCAACAGCGTTTTTTGGGGGCGATGGGGAAGCAGTAGGAACTATTCCGGCTTCATCCCGGCGGCGGTCATCAGCAGGCGAAATAGCGAAGCGACCAAAAACAGCCCCAGGACGCTGGCACTCCAGATAACCACCAGCCAGCCGACGCGTTTCCACCAGGGAATGGTAGCGGTGTTCTCATTCATCGTCTTATTCATCATCAGTGATACCCATCCTCATGGCTCACCTTGCCACGGAACACGTAGTAGCTCCAGAAGGTGTAGACCAAAATAATCGGAATAATAAACAGCGCGCCCACCAGCATAAAGCCCAGGCTTTGTAGCGGCGCAGCGGCTTGCCACAGGGTGATGGTCGGTGGGATCAGCAGCGGCCAGATGCTGATACCCAGACCGCTTAGTCCCAGAAACACCAGCAGCAGCGTCAGCAGGAACGGTGAATAGTGGGCATCGTGACGTACGCCGTGCCAGATCCCCCAGGCGCTGAGCAGCACCAGCAGCGGCACCGGCAGCAGCCAGAACAGGTTCGGCAGGCTGAACCAGCGGGTCGCAATTTCAGGGTGAGCGATCGGCGTCCAGACGCTGACGGCCAGCAGGATTAGCAGCAGGCTAACCAGCAGAGGAGTGGTCAGACGATGCATCCGGGTCTGCAAGCTTCCGGCAGTCTTCATCACCAACCAGGTACAGCCGAGTAACGCATAGGTCACTACCAGGCCCAAACCGCAGAACAGGGCGAACGGAGTGAACCAGTCGAAGGGACCACCAACATAGGCACGTCCTTCCACCGGGAAGCCGTCGATAATCGCCCCGACGACCACGCCCTGGCAGAAGGTGGCCAGGATTGAACCGCCGATAAACGCCTTATCCCAGATATGGCGCTTTTCCGGTTTGGCTTTGAAGCGGAACTCAAAGGCCACGCCGCGGAAGATCAGGCCAAACAGCATCAGCGTGAGGGGAATGGCCAACGCATCCAGGATCACCGCATACGCCAGTGGGAAAGCGCCAAACAGGGCAGCCCCGCCAAGCACCAGCCAGGTTTCGTTGCCGTCCCATACCGGTGCTACGGTGTTCATCATCACATCGCGATCGTGGCTATCTTTCACCCATGGGAACAGAATGCCGATGCCCAGATCAAAGCCGTCCATGACCACGTACATCATGGTGCTAAACACGATGATCACAAACCAAATCAACGGAAGATCGATACCCATGTTCAGCTCCTGTCGTCCAAAGTTTCGTGTACCGCTGAGAGCGGACGTGCCGGAGTGCCGTGGCCGCTTGGCTCGTCACCTTCATGGGCCTGCGGGCCTTTGCGGATCAGGCGCATCATGTAGGAATAACCGACGCCAAACACCGAGCAGTAGACGGCGATAAAGGCCAGCAGGCTCACGCTCATATGGATGTCGCCATGGGCAGAGACGGCATCGGCGGTGCGTTGCAGCCCGTAGACGACCCATGGCTGGCGGCCAATCTCGGTGGTGAACCACCCCGCCAGCAAGGCGATCAGCCCCGAAGGCCCCATCCATAGAATGAAGTACAGGAAGGGTTTGGACTGATACAGTCCGCCGCGCCAGCGTAGCCACAGGCTCCACACGCCAGCCAGGATCATCAGCATGCCCAGCGCCACCATGATCCGGAACGACCAGAACACTACGGTGGAGTTAGGGCGATCTTCTGGTGCGAAGGATTTCAACGCCGGAACCTGCTCGGTAAGGCTATGGGTGAGGATCAGGCTGCCCAGGTAAGGGATTTCCACCTTAAAGCGGGTTTCTTCACGTTCCATATCCGGCCATCCGAACAGGATTAACGGAGTGGCCTCTCCCGGCGGGTTTTCCCAGTGGCCTTCGATGGCGGCGATTTTGGCCGGTTGATATTTCAGCGTATTGAGGCCGTGTGCGTCGCCGATCACCGCCTGGATAGGGGCGACGATCAGCGCCATCCACATAGCCATTGACAGCATCTTGCGCATGGCTGGCGTATCACGGCCACGCAGCAGGTGCCAGGCCGCCGAGGCACCGATAAAGAAGGCCGACGACAGGAATGCCGCGGTGGTCATATGCAGCAGGCGGTAAGGGAAGGACGGGTTGAAGATCACTTTGAACCAGTCAACCGGCACGACCACGCCGTTGATGATCTCGTGCCCCTGCGGGGTCTGCATCCAGCTGTTGGAAGCCAGGATCCAGAAGGTGGAGATCAGCGTGCCGAGTGCTACCATGCAGGTGGCAAAGAAGTGCAGGCCGGGGCCAACACGATTCCAGCCAAACAGCATCACGCCCAGGAATCCGGCTTCGAGGAAGAAGGCAGTCAGCACTTCATAGGTCAGCAGTGGGCCGGTGATACTGCCGGCAAATTCGGAGAAAAAGCTCCAGTTGGTGCCGAACTGATAGGCCATCACCAGGCCGGAAACCACGCCCATGCCGAAGTTGACGGCGAAGATTTTGGACCAGAAATGGTACAAATCCCGGTAAGCCTGATTGCCGGTTTTCAGCCATAGGCCTTCGAGCACCGCCAGATAGCTGGCCATGCCGATGGTGATCGCCGGAAAGATAATGTGGAAGGAAACGGTGAAGGCGAACTGGATCCGTGCCAGCTCCAATGCATCAAGTCCGAACATGGAGCCTCCTTGATTTGTTCATAATCGGCCTCTTAGGAAAGCGAAAGCTTGCTTATTAAAACTTGCGCTAAGTAGAGCATGGAGTAGAGTAACGATAACAGTGACAGTTATTTTACTTTTTCCTATAACAGTTGGAATTGTATGACCAGATATGAACAGCTTGCCCAGCAGATCCGCGAACAGATCCAGAACCGGGTATGGCGTGCCGGGGATAAACTGCCCTCGCTGCGGGAAAGTGGCAAACGTGCCGGGCTGAGCCTGATGACGGTGGTGCAGTCATACCAGCTACTGGAAAGCCAGGGCTGGATCGTAGCGCGGCCGCAGTCTGGTTACTATGTGGCGGCCCGTTCACAGGCGTTACCACAGCCCATTCGGGGTGAGAAACTGCTGGTAAGCGAACAGGTGGATATCAACGCCTTTATCTTTGACGTACTGCAAGCCTGTAAGGATCCAGAGATTGTGCCCTTCGGTTCGGCTTTCCCGGATGCCACCCTGTTTATGCAACCCAAGCTGGCCAGGGCGCTGAGTAGCGTAGCCCGGAAATTCACACCTCACAGTTCCCTTGCCAATCTGCCGCCCGGCAACGAGGCATTGCGTCGCCATATTGCCCAACGCTATGCGCTGAATGGGATGCAGGTCTCCCCTGATGAGATTGTGATCACCGCCGGAGCGATGGAGTCATTAAGCCTCAGCCTGCAAGCGGTGACGCAGCCGGGGGACACGGTGGCGATTGAATCCCCGGCATTTTACGGCGCGTTGCAGGCGCTGGAACGTCTGAAACTGAAAGCGGTGGCGATCGCTACCCACCCGCAGCACGGAATCGATCTGGATTCGTTACAGCAGGCGATTGAGCAGTATCCGATCAAGGCCTGCTGGCTGATGACCCATTTCCAGAACCCGCAAGGGTCGAGCATGTCGGACGAGAATAAACAACGGCTGGTGACGATGCTGCGCGAGCATCAGATCTCGTTGTTGGAAGACGATGTGTACGGCGAGCTCTATTTCAGCGCCGAGCGGCCCTTGCCAGCCAAGGCGTTGGATCAGGGCGGGCAGATTTTGCACTGCTCGTCGTTCTCAAAATGTCTGGCTCCGGGATTTCGCGTGGGTTGGGTAGCCGCAGGGCGATATGCACCGCAAATTCAGCGCTTGCAGTTGATGAGCACTGTTTCAACCAGCGTGCCGACCCAGATGGCGATTGCCGATTATCTGCTGCATGGTGGTTATGATACCCATCTGCGTCGCCTGCGGCGTTTATTGGCCCAGCGCCAAAGTGCCATGCATCAGGCGATCGCCCAACACTTCCCGCCGACGGTGAAGGTCAGCCAGCCGGACGGAGGCTATTTCCTGTGGCTGGAGCTGGAGGCGACACAGTCATCCATGGAGCTCTACCAGCGTGCGCTGGCGGAGGGCATCAGTATTGCGCCGGGGCGAATGTTCACCACCGGCGATCGTTTCAACCACTGTTTCCGCCTGAACGCCTCCTTTGAGTGGAGCGACAGGCTTGAAACCGCCATCAAGACCTTGGCCAGGCTGATCCGTAGCCTGGGCTAGGCCAGGTAATGCTTCAATGCACGTCCTGCCTGATGAATAGCCGAATGCACCGCCGGAACCTGTGCGAGGGGGTTTAACAGGCCGTAATCGTGGATCAGCCCATTGTAGCGGGTGGCGGTCACCTCGACGCCAGCCGCGTTCAGCAGGCGGGCGTAGGCCTCCCCCTCATCCCGCAGTACGTCCAGCTCGGCGGTCTGGATCAGCGCGGGTGGCAGCCCTTGCAACTGTTCCAGGCTCGCATTGAGCGGTGAGGCGTAGATCTCCTTACGCTGGGCCTTGTCGGTGGTGTAGTTGTCCCAAAACCACTTCATCATATTGCGCGTCAGGAAATGGCCTTCAGCAAACTGATGATAGGAATCGCGATCAAAACTGGCGTGGGTGACCGGCCACAGCAGGATTTGGCAGCGCAGTGCCGGCGTGCCTCGCTCTTTAGCCATCAGGCTGACCACCGTCGCCATATTACCGCCAACGCTATTACCTACTACCGCCAGCCGGGTACCGTCGACGTTGATCTTTTCTCCGTATTCCGCCACCCATTCCGTGGCCGCGTAAGCTTGCTCGATGGCGGTGGGATACTGGGCTTCTGGTGACGGTGTGTAATTGACAAATACCGCTACCGCTCCGGAACTGTAAACCAGGTCGCGCACCAATCGTTCGTGAGTTGGGAAGTCACCCAATACCCAACCACCGCCGTGGAAAAACATGAATACCGGCAATTTCCCTTTCACTCGTGGCGGGCGCACGATGTGCAGCAGGATGTCCTGACCGGCCACGTGAATGGTTTTCTCTTCGATCTCGACCTCAGGCTGTACCACCTCCACGCTGCGTTGCGCGCCTTCCAACACTTTACGTGCCTCCTTTGGCTTCATCTGTTCCATCGGTTTGCCGCCGCTGGCATTCAACTCCGCCAGAAAGGCGGCTACGTCTTTGACCGCTGCGGGCTGGGTGGCATCAAAGGTTTTCTTGCTCATGTTGGGATCCTTAAGTGTCAATGCCAATCGAATAGTGACCCAGGCTGCCAAAGTAAATCTGACCCACCCCTGTTAGCGGTTAGCCAGAAATGTCGGCGGTTGCCGGCTTCTTCAACTGACCACTTTTTAACTTGTCCTTCA